>NZ_PYLV01000018.1:0-91244 GCF_003025475.1 Photobacterium sp. NCIMB 13483 | reverse complement strand
ATATATTGCAGCATTACAACACTAAGCGGGGCCATAGTTATAACAACTATTTACCGCCAGTGGTGATGGAAACAGCCGCTTAATTTAAACACCTATAAAGGTGTACAGTTTTACTTGACCACTTCAAACGTATAACTACGAAACAAAAGAGTTTGAAAACATTGGATATGCAAGTATAGGTTTACATTCTGTTTTTCAATCTTGTTTACCCAAGCCAGTTTTCATAAAAGCAATGCCTACAGAAGGTGAGGCTAAAGAAATACTAAATGAAATCTTAAAGGGTATGGCTGAAAATACTCTTAAAGCAGCTGATTTTGTTGCTTTAGAAGAAGCAAAATCAAAAATAAAAGAACTACAAGAAAAAATGTACAACCCTGAACTAATTGAGTCTTATCAGAAATCTGTTAATTCATATTTTTCGCAAATATTTGGTGATACTCTTTTAAAAATATCTGAATCTAAAGAACGCTTAGCATGGACTGAGAATAAATTAGGAAAAGATTTCAACGTTGAATTTGCTAAGTTGGGAATTGAGGGGGATATTGATACTACCATTCCAGCAACAGCAGATAAGGTCGGCCACGGAACGATAAGAACAGCTATCTTTACTTTGTTGTTAATGAAAGATGTAGCCGAAAAGTTTGAGCGCGAACCTGGCCGTAAAGACTATATGGTCTTATTTGAAGAACCAGAGCTTTTCTTGTACCCCAAAATCATTAAAGAACTAAGGGAGTTAATTTACAAAGTTAGTGAGGACGATTTGCCTTACCAAGTTCTTTGTGCCTCTCACTCTCCATCGATGATTGATATATCAAAGCCTAAATCATCTATTATCAGGCTAGTGAAAAGTGATTCTGGCACTAACATATATCAAATTAACAATCAGTTCTTAAAAGCGGCCAAAGAAGTAACGACAGACGAACAGTTAAAACAGGAAATGAATGAAGTCCTGCGTTTTAACCCCCATGTTTGTGAGGCGTTTTATGCTGATGAGGTTTTGTTAATAGAAGGTCCAACTGAAGAAGTATTAGCTCGTGCATATTTACAAGAGTTCCCAACTAAGAAGGACTTTTTCATATTGAACTGTGGAACAGTGAACAACATTCCTTTTTATCAGAAGATACTTTCTAAGTTTAAGATCAAATACCACGCTATTTTTGATACAGACTCTAGAACGCCTAGTTCATATGATACTGATGGGAACCCTTCTTTTGATAGCCACATCCAAGGGTCAATAAGTAAGCAGTTTTTTGAAGATAAACAGCAGTATGCCGTTGGTCTAATTCGAATACATGACACTACGTTTGAACCAGCTCATCAGGCTGCATCGATACCACTAGAATTAAGGTTTACAGAGTCTTCTCCACGCGCTGGTAAGCCATATAATGCGAATTTATATTGGAAGAATGTTTTACACCCTAACAGGGACCACCCAGAGTTTAAAAATGTGCCATTTATTTCTTATGTGGAAGCGATGTTAGCTCACTAAATTAATAAAGGCTCTCTCTTAGATATTCATACTACTGTTAAACGACCGTCTATCGTGGCGGTCTTTTAGTCTCTGGACGTTACCGCGTATCGGATTAGATACATACTGGTAAATACGCAAATTTTATTTATTTTTGATTACCTTTAAGTTAATGTGATTTTCATAAAAATACAGTTACTTAATAGTATTATTATTCGCTCAGAATTATAGTTGCAAAAATGGTTCATATCGTTTTTTGACACATTGTAATAATTAGCGGTGGTTCAATTGAGCCGTTGCAAAAAGTTCCGTCAGGGTTACTGGTGCTCAGAAGTGCGGAAAAGATCTAAAAAAATCCAGTAAAAGTCTGAATCGTTCCTATGCCTTGGCATTTTGAAAGACTAGGAACTCGTTGATAAGGGGAAGCTTATGGCGAATCCAGTATTAAGAGGTTCAGCAGATTTGCATCTAAAGCTCGGTGCATTACGGCACTAGCAGTATCATTCACACCAATTGTAGCCTTTGGGTTAGCAATTGTGGCATCAGTTGTTCTAGCTAAGCTGTAAACCTTAGGTACGTATTCAGTTAGGTTGGCGTGCCGACCTTTATCGTATAATTAACTTGTCGTTATATCCCCATCTGCTCAAATTTAAAGCTCCCTCGATTTACATAAGATCCATTCAGTTAAATATGCCTTCTTTTAGCAAAAAGCCATGCTATGTCAAGTGAGATCTTTTTAAGCGATTAAAGTCGTTTATAGGTAGTATTTGGGTTATATCTGCTTGATAAGCGATTTATGGAAATGTGGCCTTGATAATAAGTGGAATATAAAAAACAACGAGATATGTTTTAAATATTGCTCAAAATTTTTTTATTAATTTGTTATACCATGGAACCACATTGGAACCGTAACTTAATGAATTAAAAGAACTTATTGACTATGGTTGCTGAGTAATAGATAATAGGCGAGCTTTCGTATGAGCGAGGGATTATTAATAGGCTGTTTTATGGCGAGATGGTCTTAACAACAGATAGATTTAAGATAAGTTCATATAGAGATGTTTGATCTTATATTTATTTGATTACTTTATATGTAATTCGATAAACTATGATTAGATGGTTATCTAATTAATTGAAATTTAAGTGGTTTTTATTGGCTTTAAAAAGCGAAAACCCGAGAGGGACTAAAAGTCTGTCTCGGGTCTCTAATCTAGTGTTTAGAGCGCATGACATAAGCCAGAGGAACACTAAACTGCTATCAACGGAGTATCTCATTGTTATGGCTGAATGTCAAACACCATATGATTACCTGCTAACAAAGCAGGAGCTTATCAATAGTCTTTCAATTAAAAGATTTCAAGCTTATCAGCAAAGATCTGGTTATGACGATGATTATGCTTTTCGTATATATCTTTATAATGCGCGTTTAGCAAAAGCTTTTTTATTTCCAGTGCATATTCTTGAAGTGACTTTAAGAAATAAAATCAATCAGTTATTTATTGTAGAGTTTGGCGATAATTGGCCAACTCAGCCTGCGTTTCGTTCGTTTTTATCAGTAAAGAGTTTAGAGTCTTTAGATAAAGGTATTAAGCGAGCAAAAAATAGAAATACGGATGATATTGTATCTGAATTAACTTTTGATTTTTGGTCTAATTTATTTCGTCCTGAGTATGCTCTTTTTTGGCAAACGAGAATGGATATAATCCTTCCAAATGAGCATTTTACATTAAATCAATTTCGTAAATTAGTTGTAGATATTAATTATTTTAGGAATAGAATTGCTCATCACGAACCTATTCTAAATTTAAATGCTTCAACGACTCATACAAATATTCTTCGAGTTATTAAAGCTGTATGTGATAAAACAGAAAATTGGGTTAAGTGTCACTCAACTTTAAATCAAGTAATTCGAACTAAGCCTGCATTGAAAGGTGGAGATAAACCGCATTTAATAGAAAGATGTGATCCAGATTTTATAATTGTTCAATGTTCAGATGTGTTAACTAGTACTAGTTTTAGAGATAATGTTACTTTTTTTGTATGTATGAAAGATAATATCATTCAGTCCATTATTGATATTTCTTATGCTGGTAAATTTTTAATGACAAAAGTTGAAAATAATAGTGATTTACTATTAGATCTATCAGAATATACTTATGAATCAATAATTAACGAACTTGATATTAGTAATAATTATATAGAATTATTTGAAAATGATAGTTTATCTATTTTGAAAAAAATATTTAAAGGTAAGAAGGTTAAATTTACTGTTGTTAAAAATGAAAGAACCACTGATATTTCTGGAATTATAGCTAAATCACATAGGGTTTATTAATACAAGATTGTATTTATTATGAATTGTAATAGGCTTTTTTATGTCATTTCATACCAATTTCTCACCGATACAATCGCCCAAACATGTGCATTTTCATGGTGACTGCTTTACCACTCTCTTTCTCAAACGTTAACCAATCTATGATTCCCTCTCCTGCATTGAATTTAGGGTGCCCATTCATGCTATCGATCTTAATGGTGGCGTAGTCTGTATGTCGCTTGATGTTAAGACCGCTTAGGCTATGGCCATCAACAATATAAAGGGTGTTGTTATTGGTGGTGCAGCTGTTGGCCGTGGTGGCGATAACGCACCAGTTATTGGTATAGGTTTTGGTGTCGGTGAGGCCTACTGTGTGCAGGTATACTTCTTTGTTTCTCATTACTGCTTCTGACTTGGCGGCAATGAATAAGCCTTTGAGTTCGGTAACGGTTCTTTCCACCTTGTTACGTGCCATTAGGCCATGAAAGCTAGGTGCGGCAGCTGCGAGGACTATTGCTAAAATAGCGATAGTAAAAATCAACTCTAATAATGTAAATCCATTTTTATTCAATATATTACCTTTGTTTATGTATTACATTTGTACTACATTAAAGAAACTTGAAGCGGTTAGCTTTCCACTCTGAGCCGTCGATTAATCCCTTGTCGTAATATCCTGCCCAATCGAAAAAAAATGGGCTAAAACTGCTCTCTCCAATCAAGTGACTGATGCCAACGCAGATGATGATCACTCCTGCAGATATGACATATTCTATGGGGTCGCCCGTCCTAAAGCGTCCTCCGAAAAGGTGAAAGCGTCGGTCGCTATAGGGGGAAAACGGCACTCCACTCACGGTCATTGCGTCAGTTAATATGTGGCTGACTCCGCCCCAGGCGAATGCCATAAAAATGCCGTGGTAATCCCAAATAAAAGTGAATGCAATCGCAGCTGTTAGCCAATGGGTTAGAACGTGGGTCGGTCCTCGATGTTTGATTTTGCGGCCACAAATTTTGGCAACGTATTCCATCCAATCTGGTGCGGTTGCGCCAGCTACACATACGGCAACGTGTGGTGGTGAAACTACGCCAGACGTTCCAATTACATTGAAGCAAGATGCAATTACCAGTGCGCAGTCATTTTTAGACTCTCACCCAGAGACAAAGCATCACTTTGATGAAGTGACCAAACTGATCAATGGCTTTGAGTCACCTTATGGCATGGAATTACTTTCAACCGTTCACTGGGTCGTTACTCATGGATGCGCAGGTGATGAAATTAATCCAGATGATGTAGTTAGTAAGGTTCACTCATGGAGTGAGCGGAAAGCGCAAATGAAGCCAGTTCATATAAAGGCTGCATTAAAACGGTTATGTGATGAACAGTGGTTAAATAAAGTTGCGCCATCTTTATAAAAAAAAGCGCCAGCAAACCTACGTTGCTAGCACCTTAAATAAACCATCATGTTACGTATGACGCACATAGTGGTTAATGATTACATTAAGCGATTACTCATCAATACCGCAATCAGTACAACTTTGTAATACGATTTCGTGTTCAAACACAGCGGTCTTGCTACCATCAGCTAGTAGCTCTGTGATTTCTTCTGCTACTTCTTGCTCATCTTCTGCTTTCACTTGATTTGCTAGTGCTTCTTCTGAGTAACCGTAGAAGTTTAGCAATAAGTAATCACGCGCTTCATCTTTAGTACAAGTCACGTTCACCAACAATTCTGGATCAACATTGCCTTGTGCGATCATCGCTGTTACTTGTGCGACAACCTCTTCTTTCATTGCTGGTGTTAACCAACCAAGATCTGCGTTTACTGTATTTTTGTTGCATTTATAACAAGGCAGTTTATGAAAGTAATATTGAAAGCTAGTCATGAGTCATTTCTTCTTTAAGTTTTGTATTACACGATTATGAGGTTTTTCTCAAAAAATACTATCTCAATAGCCATTGAAGATAAAAACTCTTGCTGAGAAGCAAATAACTATCATCACCGCATTCTTAGATAATACTTATGAGGCATTAATAACCCGCTCATTTAACTATAATTGGCATATAATATTAATAAATTGAACTAATAAGTAAGTATTACGAATGGATAATATGCAAAAGGGGATCCATTATAAGATCACCCACCCAGCTCATAAACTATGGATGATTGCGTTAGTTGCCGCAGCAGGATCTGCATTATGTATTGGTATTCTTGCCTTTGTCGATGGCGTTGCTAAGGGTGACTATTTATTAGTCGCACCGTTTGGTGCCACCATGGTGTTGGTCTTTGGTTTACCACAAAGTCCTTTAGCCCATCCTAAAAATGTCGTATTTGGTCACTTAACAACAGCGATCATCGGCATTATCTTTGCCAATCTTTTACCGGTAACGTTTTGGTCTCTTGGGCTGGCTGTAGGTGTGGGGATTTTCATGATGATTATGCTCAATGTTACCCACCCACCCGCAGGCGGAAACCCGTTATTGATCATGTTAGGTGCCCATACCAGCATTCTGTTTGCGTTTTATCCCATTTTTGCAGGTAGCTGCATCATTGTTCTCATTGCACTGTTGTACCATGCGTTAGTCTCTCGTCTAGAATATGCATGGGTTAATAAACCTAAAGAAGGCAAAGATGTATAAAAAAGTATTGTATGCGCTAGATATCGATTCTAAGCCCTATCTTCTCAAAGCGATGGCTTTAGCTGATCAACTTAATGCAGAACTGTTTGTCGGTTATGCAACCAACCTTGATGAACAACTATTTTCTGATGATGCCTATTTAGGAAATAAAGTTGGGGATGGTATTGTTAATACAGAAAAAGCCGAGCTAGAAACAAAAATACAGGCGTTAATTACAGACACGACCTTAAATAGAGATCATGTTTATATTGTTAATGGACCTGTGGGTATGGCTATTGAACGATTGGCGACAAATTTAGAGGTTGATTTAGTGGTGATGGCTAACTCTCACCATTATTTTAGTTTTTTATCTAAAAATGCGCTTCTCATAAAATTAGCGACTCACCATGATTTTTTAAGTTTGTCTTGATGGTAAGCGTGTTACCGCTATTAAAGGTCTTATTTGATGGTCAAATAGGACCTTTTCATTAACCGAATCACTTCATTTATTATTCATACCTAACTACCGCTGTTACTAATCATCACCTCCCCTTTAAAACACACCTTTATCAATAATAGGTTTTGGCTATTGAATGTATCGGCTTTAACGATTTCCTTAATATCCCTGTTTTGACAATAATGGCTTCAGAGATTTGATTTGCACTACAGCATAAAAAATTAAAATTATTTTCAAAAGGATTCCATATTATGATTAACACTGAAATCAAGCCATTTAGCGCTACAGCATACAAAGAAGGCAAATTCGTAGACATCACTGAAAAAGATGTTTTAGGTAAGTGGGCAGTATTCTTCTTCTACCCAGCTGACTTTACTTTCGTATGTCCAACTGAGCTTGGCGACCTAGCTGACCATTACGCAGATCTACAATCTCGCGGTGTTGAAGTATTCTCTGTATCAACTGATACTCACTTCACTCACAAAGCATGGCACGACAGCTCTGACACAATCGGTAAAATCAACTACTTCATGGTAGGCGACCAAACAGGTAACATCACTAATAACTTCAACGTTATGCGTGAAGGTCAAGGTCTTGCAGACCGCGCTACTTTCCTAATCGACCCACAAGGTGTTATCCAAGCAATGGAAATCACTGCAGAAGGTATTGGCCGTGAAGCTGAAGACCTAATGCGTAAAGTGAAAGCAGCACAATATGTTGCAGCACACCCAGGTGAAGTTTGTCCTGCAAAATGGAAAGAAGGCGAAGCAACACTAACACCTTCTCTAGACCTAGTTGGTAAGATCTAATCTTATTTAACCTTTGATGACAATATTCATTTTTGACGCCGAATCTGAAATAAATATTGTTCATCCTGCTTTTAAGTAAATCATTTATTTAAAAGTAATAAGGCATCAAACATATATCGCATGTTTGGTGCCTTATTAATTAGAAGACCTTCAAACATATTTACGCCTTTTTATATAGGCAATATGTCGTATTACAGTAGACCCGCATTGATTATCTACTGTTAAGCCGTGAACAAATTAAAAAGGCAAGATTATGTTAGAACAAAACATGAAGCAGCAGCTACAAGCGTATTTAGAAAATTTAAAAACAGATGTACAACTGGTATTAAGTTTAGATGATAGTGACACTGCACAAAAACTGCATGAATTAGCTTACGAAATTGCAGAACTAAACGATAAAGTGAGTGTTATTGAAGACAGTAATGCCAGCGTACGCAAACCTGTAATGCAAGTGGTTAACCCAACCAAACAGACCTCAATGAGCTTTGCTGGTCTGCCAATGGGACACGAATTTACTTCATTGGTATTAGCACTACTGCACAGCGGTGGTCACCCAATGAAACTAGAACAACCAGTTATCGATCAAATTGCAGCATTAGATCAAGACATCGTTGTTGAAACCTTCATTTCACTTTCTTGCCAAAACTGTCCTGACGTTGTGCAAGCATTCAACATGATGGCAGCGATTAACCCACGTATTAAAGCAAGCATGATTGATGGCGCAGCTTTCCAAGCTGAAGTCACTGAACGTAATATCATGGCGGTACCGACTGTTTATGTAAACGGTGAAGTCTTTGGTCAAGGCCGTATGTCGCTAACTGAAATTTTAAATAAGCTAGACACAGGCGCCGCTAAAAAAGCAGCAGCAAGCCTTAATGATAAAGCCCCATTTGACGTATTAGTCGTTGGTGGTGGTCCTGCTGGCGCATCAGCTGCTATCTATGCTGCACGTAAAGGTATTCGTACTGGTGTTGTTGCCGAGCGCTTTGGTGGCCAAGTAATGGATACCATGTCTATCGAGAACTTCATTTCTGTTCAAGAAACAACGGGCCCTCATTTAGCGGCAAGCTTAGAAGAGCATGTAAAACAATATAACGTTGATATCATGAGCGAACAACGTGTTAAGAATATCGTTGCTGCAACAGATACTGATGATGGTTATGCCCACATTTATTTAGAAAGTGGCGCAATTTTAAAATCTCGCAGCGTGATCATCAGTACAGGTGCTCGCTGGCGTGAAATGAACGTCCCAGGTGAGCAAGAATACCGTAACAAAGGTGTGGCTTACTGCCCTCACTGTGATGGTCCATTATTCAAAGGTAAACGTACTGCGGTTATCGGTGGTGGTAACTCAGGTATTGAAGCGGCAATTGACCTTGCAGGTATTGTTGAGCATGTTACGGTGCTTGAATTTGCTGACACCCTACGTGCTGACCAAGTGTTGATCAACAAAGCAGAAAGCATGCCGAATATCGATATTATTAAAATGGCACAAACCACAGAAGTGGTTGGCGATGGTACTCGCGTAACGGGTATTAGCTACAAAGATCGTAACACTGATGAAATCAAACACATTGAACTTGCAGGTATCTTTGTTCAGATTGGTTTAGTGCCAAACACTGAATGGCTAAAAGAGTCAGCCGTTGCCTTAACACCACGTGGTGAAATCGAAATTGGTGCTCACGGTAATACTAACGTTAATGGCATCTTTGCTGCGGGTGACGTGACAACTGTGCCTTTCAAGCAAATCATCATTGCGATGGGTGAAGGTGCAAAAGCAAGTTTAGGTGCATTTGATTACTTAATTCGTACTCCAGCACCAACTACTAAATAATTCTTTTATTTATACAATAAGAAAATAATAGTAAAGGCCTGTTCTTAAAGAATAGGTCTTTTTGCTTTTTATCTCTCTAAACACAGTAATAATCCTCACTAATGAAACAAGATATAAGCCTTATTTATAAAAAAGAACGAGGAATAATTTTTATTATAAATAGTTTATCGATAATTCGTCTTATTATCCTTTATATAGAACAACAAGATTCATAATCTTATATTATATTCAAACTCACCGCTTACATGCCTATTGCGCATATAATACTATATTTAACATTCCTCAAACTCGTATTATTCTGTAATGCATCAATAATAAAATTAATACCCATAAAAACTACTTCATTTTATTATTGACTTAACTATCAATTACATTGGTTATTTTACAAATTAAATCCCAATTTACAAAAATAAAAAAACATATGCTATCATATTTTTTAACACTTTAGAGTTTACTTTTAAAACATTTAAAATCAAACCTTTATAACAATACGCCGTTTTTCTTTTGTCTATTCTGATCTCCACCTTCATCCATAATTGCAGAATCAAGCGACACCATTTTAGAATCAAAACTTATTTCTTTCTGCGTATTTTGTTCCCTTTTTTACCCATCTTTCCTGTGGGGTATATTTCTTTAACCAAATCAATCGCACTTTTTAAGTAACAATGATTCCTTTTCTACACTTTTAAGTAATATCTTTTATAACTATTGAGAATTCATATTTTATTCATCCCCCCTATTTGAAGCAGGAAGCTAGTTACATGGAATATTTAGAGCGAATTAAGCGTTTAGCTAAAGTTCAAGGCATCAGCCAAAAGCAACTTGGTGAAGCATTAAACCTTCAACAAGGCACAATGAGCCGTAAGCTTTCAGGTAAATACGGTATTGAAGTTCGCGAATTAGAAAAAATCGCTGAAACACTTAATACATCAATTGGTTATATCCTAACAGGCCAAATTGATACTGGTACGCAAGCAACGACAACTATCAGCACTGAACACGATAGCTCTGCAACGTGCACCTATATTCCAGTGATCCACCGTAAAGATTTTTCAGCTTACAATTTAGGTGATTCAGTTGAGGTGATCAGTAAACGTGCGATCCCCCAGCATTTAGAGCGTGATGCTTGCCTAGGTTTATTCATTGATAATGAAAATATCTCACATTGTGCACCAGTGGGTAGCTATGCATTAGCAACCAAAGAAGCGGCTTACCGTCCAAAGCAACCTGTCTTTGCTTCTGTACGCGGTAGTGAGCCTGATTTTTACCACATGACACAATTGGCTGATGGCGTTGTATTCTCAACCTCACAACCTGATTTTCCAAACCTGTTTGTAAATAACGGTGAATTTCAAATTCACGGTTACATTATCCAATCAGACTGGGCTTACGATCGTTAATCACGACCACTGCTCAATTAGGGTTTAGAAAGCTCATCGATTGATGGGCTTTTTATTACTTTTGTTTTCAACATAAAGCGGTTATTTTTAAGTTATTCAATACTCTATTTAACCGAATTTATCATTATGCCCACCATTATTGTCGCCTCAACCAACCCTGCAAAAATCACTGCTGTTACCGATGCCTTTACAGCGGCCTTTCCTCAACAGATATTTACCACCACGGGTGTCAGCACTGACAGTGGTGTACGCGATCAGCCATTAACCTGTGATGAAACATTACTAGGAGCAAATAATCGTGTTATTTCTTGTCGCGAACGTTATCCCAATGCCGATTACATCGTTGGCTTAGAAGCTGGGCTCGATGACAATTTTACATTTGCGTGGATGGTGATAGAACATCAAGGACGAAAATCTACCGCCCGTTCGGCTTCGTTACCGTTGCCGCCATTGGCATTAGAAAAAATAGCCCAAGGAATGGAGCTAGGAGATGTGATGGATGAGATGTTTGCTCAACAAAACATTAAACAAAAAGGGGGGGCTATTGCGATGCTAACCCACCATTTATTGAGCCGTAGCAGTGTTTATCAACAAGCTTTAATTCTCGCATTAATTCCTTTTTTACATCCTGAATTATATTAATAAATACAATTTAGTAGTAATAACTAATGCGCGATATGTTCATGAAGCTCATGATAATTATTCAAAGGCAGAAGGGACATTTTTTGCGAGAAAATCAGCTAACCATGCTTTGGTTGCATCGTCTTGATGTTTTAGTTCATTTGAGCCACGTGTAATAGTAGCAACGCCGACACCAAGTAACTCACTAATTTTACGTTGGCTACGTTCACCATTTAGTAGCTCATGTACTATGTTCACTCGTGCGATTAATGCTTCTCTTTCATCATGAGTTAGTAATACTTTAAACAGTAACTGATCACGTTGTTCCGCAGAAGCTTGCTGGAGTAAATCTAGAATCTGTTGCCAATCAGTATACTTTGGTGAGTCTACAGCCATTTTCGTTTATCCCGTAAGGCATTATATACGCGGTGCAGTGTACCGCGATTCCTACATCAGACCAAGTAACGGTGCTATTTATAGCGCATAAACAGATAAGTAAATCATCACTATCATTCCCCGATCCTATGCCAAAAATCATCATTATTATTTATCAAATTAATAATGATGATGAAATCAGAAAGAATAAAAATAGCCATATACAGCATAATTATTTCTTTTTATAGCATATGATTTTTGATAAAACAGGCCACCTATAAAAATATTTCTTTTTTTTAGTGTTAAAAAAAGGAAACACACATAATATATAGCAAAAGCAGTAAATATTTTATCAAACAGACAATATCTAATATGAAATATTTATGATTCACCCGTTTAATATGTTGATTGCAAATAAAAACTTGACATAGAGATAACAGATCAAAATCATTAAGTTAGTTATACTTAGGTATTCGTAAATGACACTGTTTAATCGGTTGATATATAAAAACACGAATAAATATATTAATGTTAATTATAAAATATACAAATAACATTTATAAGTTAGATAAATAACAGGCAGAGAACCTAAAATGGAAAGTTTACAATATCGATTATTTTCAGGAATAGTATCCAAACTACCAATAAAATTAAGATTACAACTACTATATTTTAGAAAATTTAAAAAATTCATTAATTATTCGAATCCACAGACATTTAATGAAAAAGTACAATTAAAAAAAATTCATGACCGCAGTGAATATCTAACTCTTGGTGCCGATAAATTAGCAGCTAAAAAGTTTGTTAAAGAAATTGCACCAGAACTATACATTCCAGAAACATTATGGGTTGCTAAGTACGTTGCTGATTTTGATACATTCCCATTTTCAGAAATGCCAAGTAATTATGTATTAAAGGCAAACCATACAAGTCAAACCATTGAATTTGTTCGTGATAATAATCACTTATCTAAACAAGAGATGAAAAATTTCGCATCTCGTTGGTTTAAGAAAGATCAATCAGGATCGCTAGGCGAATGGGGATATAAAAATATTCCACCACGTGTTTTTGTTGAAGAGTTTCTAGACTTTAATGGCACGGTTCCTGATGATTACAAACTGCATGTAATTGATGGAAAAGTAGAATTTATCCAATTAGATCAAGGACGTTTTGAACAGCATTATCGAAATATGTTTGATCGAGATTGGAATGAACTTGGTTTTGTCTTAAACAAAAAACCACGCTTACTGCCAGTACCTGAAAAACCACCGTTCATTGATCAAATGATTGAAATAGCAGAACGCATTGGTAAATATTATGACATGGTTCGTGTCGACCTTTATTTCCACAATAATCAAGTCACATTCAGCGAACTAACCATGTACCCAGCGGCTGGCTTCTCTATGTTCCCTGATGAATGGAACCATAAATTTGGTGAACGCTGGATATTAGATTATCCAACCTTTTCTCAAAAGAAATAATCATACGTTTTCATATATCAAATAAAATTATTTTTGCTCTTATTTATATAGCCGCTACTATCACATCTCTGCATAACAGTAGCGGCTTCTTTTCTTATTAATTTATATATTTAATAAGTTTCTTAAATACATTATATCTAATTATTATTTAAATTGTTAATAACGAGCAGTTAGTTCTTGTGGACTAAATAATACCCCTTTACGTCCCATCAATTCATTATAATAAATATCAAACATCAATACATTTTGAACATAACCACGGGTTTCATTAAATGGTATTTGTTCAATAAAAGCATATACATCAAGTTTACCATCAGTCACTTTTTTCCATTGTGACACGCGGCCAGGGCCTGCATTATAAGATGCAAAAGCATAGACACGGTTATTATCGTTACGCTCTAACATCATTTTCAAATAGGCACTGCCTAAACGAATATTAACGCTAGGATCAAATAAGCTTTGTTTGCCTAAATATTTATAATCAAGTTTTTTAGCTGTTTCTGCTGCTGTCGCGGGCATAAGTTGCATTAAGCCACTCGCACCAACATGCGATCGAGCATGAATATTTAACGCACTTTCTTGACGCGCCAACGCCATCATCGTCGATGCTGGAATGTTCCGCTGTTCACTAAAGAAATCAAATAGCCACTTATGTGCCAATGGAAAACGCAATGTCATATGATCCCATAACTTACCCGAAATCGTAGCTTGAACAGCAAGGTAATGCCATTGATGTTTATCAGCATAAACCGCTAATTGACGCTTAGTTTGAACATTGGTGATTTTTGATAATAAATATCCCCATTCACGATTAGCCGCGGTAACTTTATCAAGTGCAATCAATTCTTTAACTCGCGCTAAACTCTTTTTATAAGGCTTTAATAACGCGGTTGATGTCGGTGCATTGGTTAGTGGATATACAATCGGCTTATTTAATATTGTTGCCGCTGCGGCACTGTAAAAATCACGCTCACCTAATAGTGACGTGTAAATTTTATCCGCTTGTTTTTTCTTACCATTTTGCGCTAACAACTTCGCTTTCCAAAATGTCCAACGCGGCGTCTGTTGCGCTTCTTTTGGTAAGCGATCAATCCACAACTGGGTCTGTTTCCAGTTCGCCTCACGAATTGCATTACGCACACGACGCTCTAACAGGCTAGCATTGTCACTCTGTGCTAATTTGCTATCACGCCATTTTGCTAATGCCGTGTCTGATGTCGACATTAATCGAGAAGCGACCGCATCAGCCAATGTTTGCTTGGTAGCTTTGTCAAAATGTTGTCCACGTACCACTTGGTCATATTCAGCAACCGCTTGTTTAGTATCCGTACGGGCAAGCAATAAAAAAGCATTCTGAGTCAACGCTTGATTAAACGGCGTTACTTTACTTTTCTTCGCAAATGCCCCCACATTTTGCGGTTGATCATATAACGCTAACACAGCCTCACCAGTTGCTTGGGCATCACCAGTTAAGAGCTTATCCAGATAATTTAATAAGCTTTTATTCCCTTTAGCATACGCCAACGCCATACGATCAAGCACCATCGTATTAGTACGTTTACCCGCAGAACTCCAGCTATCTAATAAATTATCACATCCAGCAGGCAACGAACGGCCCGTTTGCCACAATTTATCAGCACCTTGCCACGCTAATTGAGCATGGCCTGTTTTTTCTTTGGCGTAATAAAATGCACACTGAAGATCAGTATTACGTGGTACCGCTGGTTGCATCATTAAAAAGTCACGCCACTGCCCAGTCTTCACCAATTGGTTTAAATAGCGGTTTTTAATCGTCTGGCTAAACGGCAACATTTTATATTTATCAACAAAAAACTGAACCTGACTTGGCCTTTGCGTTGCTAGTTGAGCATTAAATTCACGGTACTCCAAATAAGGGTAAAGTGGATACCCCCCTAATTGAGCCTTTTTTTGATGAAACACGGTCATATCATTAGCTGAAAACGCATTTTGCGCTTGTTCATACCATGTGCGTTGTTGATCTAAAGAAGCCGCTTGGGCTGTTACAGTGCTTGTTAATCCGACCGTCAACAAAGCAAATGAAAAAACGCGAGAATAACTAAATAGACGTGCCACGATTAACTCCATATCAAAAAACGCTATAAAGCGTGTACAATCCTTGCTCAATAATAGCAAAAAAAAACCACATCACTGTAAAATCAAGTTATTGCATAGACACTCTATGCATTCACGGAACTATGATTACGGTGGAATCTGATTGTGATAGTAACCATGATAATAAACAATCTCTTTCTAACGCTAAAATACCTTACTTAGCCGCGAAATTAATAACAATTCAAGTGAACTTTTAAAGATTATAGGTACTATAGTAAGCTTCATTTCAGAGTAGAGATCACACACGGATATGGCTGATTACGTCTATACCATGTCGCGAGTGGGCAAAATTGTCCCACCTAAGCGTCAAATCTTAAAAGATATTTCACTGAGTTTTTTCCCTGGTGCAAAAATTGGTGTCCTTGGTCTTAACGGCTCAGGTAAATCAACCTTACTGCGCATCATGGCAGGCATCGATACTGATATTGAAGGTGAAGCACGTCCTCAAGCTGGTCTTAAAGTCGGTTACCTACCTCAAGAGCCGGTATTGGATGAAACCAAAACAGTACGTGAAATTGTTGAAGAATCTGTTTCAGATGTTAAAGAGGCGCTCATTCGTCTCGATGAAGTCTATTCAGCCTACGCTGAACCTGATGCTGATTTTGATGCACTCGCAAAAGAACAAGGCGATTTGGAATCGTTAATTGAAACCAAAGATGGCCACAACCTTGGCATGCAACTTGAGCGTGCTGCCGATGCACTGCGTCTACCCGATTGGGATGCTGTGGTTAAAAATCTTTCTGGTGGTGAGCGTCGTCGTGTCGCTATTTGTCGTTTATTACTTGATAAGCCCGACATGCTGCTACTTGATGAACCTACTAACCACTTGGATGCTGAATCAGTGGCGTGGCTAGAGCACTTCTTGGTTGATTACAGTGGTACAGTTGTGGCAATTACCCACGACCGTTACTTCCTTGATAACGCAGCGGGCTGGATCCTAGAACTTGACCGTGGTGAAGGCATTCCATGGCAAGGTAACTACACCTCATGGCTTGAGCAAAAAGATGCACGTCTAAAACAAGAATCATCTCAAGAACGTGCTTTGCAAAAAACCATTGAAAAAGAACTAGAATGGGTGCGTCAAAACCCTAAAGGTCGTCAAGCTAAATCAAAAGCACGTATGGCGCGTTTTGAAGAGCTTAATACTAGCGATCACCAAAAACGTAATGAAACCAATGAGCTTTTCATTCCGCCAGGTGAGCGTTTAGGCGATAAAGTCATTGATGTTAAAAATCTAACCAAATCGTTTGGTGATCGTGTATTGATTGATGATTTGTCATTCAGTATGCCTAAAGGCGCAATCGTCGGTATTATCGGTGCTAACGGCGCGGGTAAATCAACCCTATTTAAGATGCTAAGTGGTGACGAACAACCGGATTCTGGCACTATTGAGCTAGGTGAAACGGTGAAATTGGCGTCAGTGGATCAGTTCCGCGATAGCATGAACGACAACAACACGGTTTACCAAGAAATCTCTGAAGGCGCTGATATTCTTAAAATCAACAATTTTGAGATTCCAGCACGCGCGTATGTATCACGCTTTAACTTTAAAGGCAGTGATCATCAAAAACGTATTGGCGACTTATCGGGTGGTGAACGTAACCGTGTTCACTTAGCGAAACTACTAAAATCAGGCGGTAACGTATTACTGCTCGATGAACCAACCAACGACCTTGACGTAGAAACCTTACGTGCATTGGAAGAGGCCTTACTTGAGTTCCCTGGTTGTGCCATGGTTATCTCACACGACCGTTGGTTCCTAGACCGTGTAGCTACGCATATTCTTGATTATCGCGACGAAGGTAAAGTGAGTTTCTTTGAAGGTAACTTTACTGAATACACTGATTGGTTGAAGAAAACATTAGGGGCTGATGCCGCTGATCCTCACCGTATTAAGTACAAGCGTATCGCTAAATAATCTATTTCATCTAACCAAAGAGCTGTTTCAACAGCTCTTTTTTTATCATAAAAAATCAACTGTTAAATCAATGGCTTTTATTATTGTTGCATAAATAGAGACTGTATCGCCTCATTTTTGTGACGTGATAACTAGCAATCATTTCACCAAAGACATAGACTCAGTAGCTTATTATTTATCTCTCGTTGGTACAAATCCCCCTCTACAATGGTATTTTAGCCTGCTGTTTGACCAACTTTATCTTATTTATCAATAATAACTGTCTATTATGCCTCATTTAGAACCATCAGTATCACCATCCAGCACTAAACCTTCACGTCCGCGACAGCACTATTACCGTGCTGTGATCATCCTTGCGGTATGCGGTCTGCTTAGTTATGGTGGCTATTCAATGTTCCACCTTTACCAAAACGCTAAAATTTCACAGATCAAAGCCCAAAAACTCAGTGCACAAGCATTAGCATTGAGTGCATCACTGTCAGAAGAAACGGCAATGAATCAAGATCTCAATCAAGCATTAGCCGCCAAGAAAAAATCATTAATTGCACTGAATCAGCGGATTGATGATATGGAAACTGTATTGGGTATTGAACCACCAGCTGATAACCAAACCATCACCCAACGGGTCGATACCGCAGCCATTAACTCGGCCGTTAGAGCGACCTTGTTTCAATTGATTCCCAATGGTGCTCCAACCCCTAATGTTCAATTAACATCTGGTTTTGGAACACGCGTTCATCCGATCACTAAAAAACGCAAACGTCATGATGGCCTTGATTTTGCGGCTAAAATTGGTACTCCAGTTTATGCCCCTGCCGATGCGGTTATTGAACGAGCCCGTAGCAGTAATTATGGTTATGGTAATCAATTAACCCTTAATCATACGATGGGGTTTATTTCGACTTACTCACACCTAAGTAAATTTAAAGTGAAACAAGGCGAGTTTGTTAAAAAAGGTCAACTTATTGGGTGGACTGGCAATTCAGGATTATCAACAGGTCCCCATTTACATTATGAAATTCGCTTTTTAGGCAAACCATTAAATCCACGACCATTCGTGAAATGGAATATTGAAAATTTTGATGCTTTATTTAAACAAGAAAAGAATGTCCAATGGGCATCACTGTTAAATACCATCAATAGTATGGTCGCAATGCAGGTGCAATTGACTGGGGATGAAAATCACGACCTTGGTATTACCACCGCAAGTCAGACTGAACCATCACCAAACCAAGGCGACTTATAAGCAATACGACCTATAAGCAATACGACCTATAAGCAAGAACAATTTCACCGACAACGAATAATAAAAAGGCCAACCACATTATCGTGATTGGCCTTTTTGTTGACCTTAATTGACGCTATTAATATTAATTAATCAGTTCAATCAATTCATGGATAGTTTTGACCGCCACAATTTTTGCACCCAACCCTTCCATTGATTTATGGTAATTACGATAAGGAATAAATATTTCCGTAAATCCATGTTGCGCCGCTTCTTTTACCCGCGGTACACCACTGTCTATTGGGCGCACATCACCATTTAGACTTAGCTCGCCCATAATGCAGGTTGTGCGTGGCACCACAAACTCATTTAGGCTACTGAGTAATGCTGCCACTAACGCCAAATCAATGCAGGTTTCTGATTCATCAATTTTTAACCCACCGACAATATTGAAAAAAGTATCATGGAAGATTTTGGTTTTCGCATGCTTGCGTAAAATACCCGTTAGCATTTTAATGCGATTCATATTTAAACCAACACAAACCCGCTGAGGAAACTCCCCTTCAGTTTCAGTGGTTAAACATTGGATCTCAAGTAAAATATTCCGGTTACCTTTACGAATACAGGTAATTGCAGAGCCTGATGATTCAGTGGTTGACCCCGATAAGAAAATTTCACTAGGGTTATCAACACTGAGCATTCCGCGCTCAGTCATACGGAAAATACCGACCGTATCAACATCACCAAAACGGTTTTTATTGGCGCGTAATGTCCGGACTTGACCATCATTCGTATCGATATGCAATAATGCATCGACAATATGAACCAATGTCTGTGGACCTGCTATTTCGTTATTTTTATTAACGTGGGCAATCAAAAACATAGTAACGTTGTTTTGTTTGCAATATTGCGTCAGTGATTGCGCCGCAGTTTTTACTTGTGACGGTGAGCCGGGGCTACCATTGGCCAATTCGGTTGATACCGCTTGAATGGAGTCAATAACCGCAAACTTAATCTGTTTCGCATCTAATTCAGCGATGATCGCTTCAACACTGGTTTCTGCCATTAGATATAAGTTATCTTCATTACAGCTTAGTTTGAGACGATTAACACGGTTTTTAAACTGTGATAATGATTCTTCCGCAGTACAGTACAACGATGGCATTAATTTCGACATTCTTGCCACTAAATCAGATAACAAGGTAGTTTTACCCGCTCCTGGATCACCTGAAATAATATTGACTGAGCCAGTGGTTAATCCACCGCACAACACGCGATCAAGCTCACCGATGCCTGTTAGCATTTTTTGAGCATCAACCGCTTCAACTTCATGTAATTTTTTAGAACCGCCGCCCGCAATACCTGCGTATCCAGACAGACTTGAACGAGCTGAGGTTGCGACGCCACTTTTGGTATTTGGAATAGTAAATTCAGTGATAGTGTTCCATGATTTACACCCTGAACATTGGCCTTGCCAACGCGCAAAATCCATTCCGCAATCACTACATACGTATGCTCGTTTTGCTGCTTTTGCCATTCTATATCCTACATCAGTTTATTATTCACAATCACAAACCATTTTAGCGTCAATAAACTATCGAATAACGACAAATATATGTCAGTTACCCCTAAATTTTTTACGCTATTGGTCGATGATACAACTAGCCATTCATCAATAGATCCAAATCATGCATCTCGACAATTATAAAACATTGATTGAGCAATTATTGCCAATTTATAACCATCCCGATTTTGAGGTCGCGTTCAAATCATTAACTGACCACGAAACAGGTCCAGTGCGACTCCAAATAAAAATGGAAATCAATCGCTTAATGACCCCTTGCAATAAAATTATTGATCTGCGAGGACGGGTTAAAGGTCAATGTCGAGAATATATCTTTAGTGGTCATAGCCATTGGTTAGATGATGTGGCTATTAACATTTATCATCACCGTAAAGCGGTGTTTGCTGGACAATATTGCTATGGCTTGTATGAAGAATTAATTAATACTCACAATAATTTTCGTATTCTTCACCAGCAACAAAAAATGCCACCGATCTACACTACACCAGAAGATAATCCATGTAGCTTATTTCAAGCCCAGCTAATTCGATTTGGATACTACCTTAGCCGCGAAGAAAAGCGACTCAGTATTGCCACGCCAATTGCATTAACCTTGAGTAATGAGCAACAGGTGTTAGCCACCACGGTTGATCTGTCTTTTTCGGGCGCGAAGTGTAAGGTACCCGCCGCATTTGACTATCAATTAGGTCAAACCATTACGGCATCATTTCCTCAACTGGCACAACAATACCAAGATGCTCGCCTCAATCAAAGCCACCATTACCGTATTTTAGGCATTGATGATATTCAAGATAACGACAATATAAAATGGTTACGTTTATTGGCATTAACAGACAATACTGCCTTGCAAGCGATCATTAAGCATGATCAACACCAATCGTTAAGCCGTAACAACCACGATGACAAAATCATTCAATTGCGCACCCAAGGTTATGAGCATTGCTATCTTAAACATACCCTTACGATGCCGTTATTTTTTGCAGGTGAGCATTTAAAATACAGTTTATTGACTGACCATAATCAACATCAATGGCAATACTGGCATGATGAACGCAATCAACCCGTGATCAATCATCTGTTGTCTGCAACGCGAATCAATAACCTTGAACTAAGTGGTATTTCTCATACCAGTACCTTAATTTATAGCTTCTTTCATGAGCACCAAGGCCAACGCTACTTTTATTCGGCAGCCCTTCCTGAAATGACACGCCAACAACGGCTGTTATTTTGGCAGATAGGCGCTAAGCGTGATAGCTGGCGCGTTATGCGGTTAACCATGTACCCATTAGCCCCAAATGACATGCAAGCATTGGCACAGCTACCCCCTGAAATGATGCCTTACTGTCAGGATTTATCGCATATAGGGACGTTAGAAGATTTAACCCATCAAGAGGTTCAGTCTGATTACCTGTGTGGTGTGACATCAACCTTAACCCCGCAAGCGTTGAATCAATTCCGTCATCAGCGAAACCCTATCAGCCAAGCTGAAGCGATTCATTTTGATCCCAAACCGCTACGTAGCGAAGACCGATTTAGTTATAAAACAGCAATTACATTACAGCAAGATCATAAGACCATCAGTGGTACTTCCATTGATTTTTCTAGTCGAGGACTGAATATCAATTTACATCAGCCTTTACGATGCAAACAAGGTGACACGGTCCAAATTGAATTTACACAATTAGCCCGCAGCACTAAAAACGATATTCTAAAAAAAATGCCTTATCAGGTTATTCGCACGAGTCCTAGTGGTAAAAATATTCAGTTGATAACAATTGAAAATGAAGAGGGATTATTAGGTGGCCAATTTCTTCGTTCTTTAATTGAGTCAAACCTTGAAAAATTAGCCCTGTGCAAGGAGCCGCAACCATCGGCAGCACTGTTGCTAACCATGCATCAAATGCTACTGACACGGCTACATAGCTTGCCATATTTTGCAGAAAAGATAGATCATAAAATAAAAGTTAAAGCCATCGGATCCAATTTCCCATTATCACCCCTAGCAACCATGTTGCATCAACTAAGTGACAATGAACGTTTAGATCTTGATGTGATTTTTAAGCAACGGGTTAAACAAATGCTCGCCGATCCCATGCGACCACGGGATAAACAACAGCAACAACAATCGTTTATTCATGAGTTATATTTAGCGGTTGAATATCGTGATAAGCAGGTACATAGCATTGAGACTAAACTGCGCAGTGATTTCGATGATCTGGCCGCACAACGGGATTATATTCAATACGCTCGGCAACACGGCGATCTATTTGCAGTGCGCATTACAGCGCTACCATTATTAAATCCACTGACGGCATTGATTGGTGAAAAACTCAGTAAATTAGCCCGCTTAACATTACACCGTGCACGTGCATTAGAAATGGAATTTACGTCATTAATTGGCTGTGGTGAGATTTTTGATATTACCGATGAAGTCTTAATTCGGCTTGAAATACATTAAGTCTAATAATACTCCACACTCACTCAAGTGCGGAGTATTTTGCATAATTTAACGTAATAACAAAATCACTAGGTTAACGGTTACCATGCTAAGCGTTGTTCGGCTAACGATGCCGATAAAATACAAATAATCGCGCCTAAATTGGCATGTCGAATCGCTACATCAGCTTGCTGCTCAACATTGGGTTTCGCATGATAAGCAATGCCCAATCCAGCAATACCCATCATCAACAAATCATTAGCACCGTCACCAACCGCCACCGTATTATGGGGCTCAATATCAAATTCTTCAGCCAGTGCCAGTAAAATTTCCGCTTTTGATTTCGCGTCAATGACTTTACCCTTCACCTTACCAGTGAGCTTACCATCAATAATTTCAAGGGTATTTGATGTCGCTGACACCAAGTTAAACTGCTGTTTAAGGTGATCAGAAAAATAGGTAAACCCACCCGATGCAATCGCAACTTGCCAGCCATAATGGTACAAAGTGGCAATAAGTTGTGGTAATTCTGGCATTAACGGCAACGTATCCCGCACTTGCGTTAGAATCGCTGCATCAGCTCCAGCTAACGTTGCGACCCGTTGACGTAAGCTTTGTTCAAAATCTAACTCGCCTAACATCGCCCGTTCAGTCACTGCGGCAACCTCTTCACCGACCCCTGCTAAGGTGGCGATTTCATCAATACATTCAATTTCAATCGCGGTCGAGTCCATATCTAACACCACAATCCCTGGCATTGATAAATCAGGAATATCACTGACATAAGCGACATCTAATTGCAGATCAATCACGATCTGTTGTTGGGCTGGTGTTAGCTCGCTGGCAATCAAAATCACATCATACGATCCCACTTTCCAAGCAGCGACAATCTCAATATTAGTGATGGCAACAGCATTAATAGCGTCAATATTATCGAGTGTGATATGGGAACCATATACCAACCAATTTGCTTGGCGTTTACTGGTATTAGTAACGGATAATATTTCTGGAAAGCGTTTATATAAGGTCGGGTGTTTATTGATTTTGAGTACGTTAGCAACATCCATTGCGTCATCCTTAACAATTTAATTACTATAAACCTAACGATTGTGCACATGAAGAGCAAGTTCAATTGTAAACTTATTGTTATATCAATAACTAATAAACGTCAATTAACTTATTTTAAATCATAAGCTTATATCTTATTTTATTTATTATCCATTTTACGGGGAAGTGTGTTAATAAACAGTAACAAATCCTTAGCGGGGGGAAATAATCATCCGTTATTTTTTTAGTGTAGAATAACCTTAATCAGAGTAATCGGGTGATATGAATGATCCAATGGAACACTAAGCGGTGGCAACGTCAACGGCTACAAAAAGCCATGATCTTGTTTGTATGCCTATTAATATCTATTGGCATACTGCAATATGGCGCAATCCTTAGCCAACAAAATTACCAAATGCTCAGTGAGCAAACTCAAACCTTATCGCAAGTTATTGTTCGTCAAGCCGCTAAAAATGCCGCCGCTGATATTAAAAATAAAGATCAGCGCCAACTGCAATTATTAGTCAATAATTTAGCGGCTGAACCTCTCATCTTAGATGCGACTATCTATAATCTTGAAGGGGTAGCACTTGCAAAAACAAAAACGGCCTTGCCATTAGAGCAACTGACAGGATTATCGACACCATTAGCCATGGCTAGTATTGGTCGCCAACAAATTGCAGAGCCAGTGTTGATGAATAACCATATTATTGGATTTATGCGCATCACGCTGGAACGCGATAAATTACTCACGCATGCCATTGATCAAATGTCGACCATGACAGCGATTATTCGCGGGCTGATTATTGCGGCACTGCTTATTGGAAGCTTACTGACCGTCGTCTTTAGTCGTCAACGTTATCAAGGCAGTTTTCCTTTTCTGCATAATCAGCATCAGTAATAGTATTTTACCCCCATAAAAAAGCGGCAACAGCCTGAACTGTTACCGCTTTTTTTAATACTTATGACGACTGATATACAGTGTCAATCAAGCATTTTATTACTCAGCATCGCCAAGTAATACTGATTCTAGTGCAATTTCAATCATCTCGTTGAACGTTAATTGACGTTCTTCAGATGTAGTTGCTTCACCACGTAGGATATGGTCAGAAACAGTACAGATAGTCAGTGCCTTAGCACCAAACTCTGCCGCAACACCGTAGATACCCGCCGCTTCCATTTCAACACCAACAATGCCGTATTTGTCCATTGTTTTAAAGAAATCGAAATTTGGGTTGTAGAACAAATCAGCTGAGAAGATATTACCTACTTTAACCGGAATACCTTTTGCTTTTGCTGCATCTACTGCATTTTGTACCATGCCGAAATCTGCAATTGCTGCGAAATCATGGCCGCCAAAACGGATACGGTTTACTTTAGAATCTGTTGATGCGCCCATACCGATAACAACATCGCGTAATTTAACGTCATCACGTACCGCACCACAACTACCAACACGGATAATTTTCTTCACGCCAAAGTCTTTAATTAACTCTGTCGCATAAATAGAACAAGAAGGGATACCCATACCGTGGCCCATAACAGAGATCTTACGACCTTTGTAAGTACCAGTGAAACCAAGCATGCCACGAACGTTACATACTTCTGTCACATTCTCTAAAAATGTTTCAGCGATGAACTTAGCACGTAGCGGATCACCCGGCATTAGTACTACGTCTGCAAAATCGCCCATTTCAGCATTAATATGTGGAGTAGCCATAGTTATATCCTTTCTGTTAATTGAATCAGCACTCAATGATGACAAGCTATGTTTATGCTTATCAGCTGTCTCTTGCTGATCATCGTTTAATATCGATCTAATAACGATCGTTATCGTACAAATATGTCCATTTTTTACTACGCAAGGCGATTAACCTCATGATTAGTCGCCTTGATGTTCAAGATAAAGTCACAGTATTACGTTTTATAAGAACGATTTACCGTAATCCATATCAGAAGTACCAAAATGTGTTGCTAAGCTTTGACCGATGTCAGCAAATGTTTCACGACGACCTAATGAGCCCGCTTGAACTTTTGGTCCAGTTACGATCACTGGAATGTGCTCACGTGTATGATCAGTACCAGGCCATGTTGGATCACAACCATGGTCAGCGGTAATAATTAGCACATCGTCTTCTTTTAGCAAGGCTAAAATTTCAGGTAAACGACGGTCAAAATACTCAAGTGCCGCAGCATAACCTGCAACATTACGACGGTGGCCGTAAGCTGAGTCAAAGTCAACAAAGTTAGTAAACACGATGCTGTTATCACCCGCAACATCAATTTGTGCTAACGTTGCATCAAATAAAGCAGGAATACCGGTTGCTTTTACTTTGCGAGAAATACCACAGCCCGCATAGATATCAGAAATCTTACCGATAGAAATCACTTCGCCTTGCTTCTCTTCAACTAACTTTTGCAGAATAGTTGTTGCAGGTGGCTCAAGTGATAAATCACGACGGTTACCCGTACGCTCAAATTGGCCTTTACCAGCACCAATAAATGGACGCGCAATAACACGGCCAATATTATAATCTTCTAGCTCTTCACGCACGATATGACAAAGTTCCATCAACTTATCAAGACCGTAAGTCTCTTCGTGACATGCAATTTGGAATACAGAGTCAGCAGATGTATAGAAAATTGGTTTACCTGTTTGCATGTGCTCTTCGCCCAAATCATCCAGTACTTGTGTACCCGATGCATGGCAGTTACCTAAGTAACCGTCTAAACCTGCACGCTCAAGGATGCGATCAGTTAGCTCTTTTGGAAAGCTATTAGTCTTATCGCTGAAATAACCCCAATCAAACAATACTGGTACGCCCGCAATTTCCCAGTGACCAGAAGGTGTATCTTTTCCTGATGAAATTTCTTTCGCATGGCCAAACGCACCTACGATTTCAACATCAGTGTCCATACCTTCAGGAAAATGACCACATGACTCTTCACATGCTTTTGCTAAACCTAATTTAGTTAGGTTAGGCAGATAAAGGGCACCACTACGATCACCATTATTAGCTTCACCACGTGCACATGCTTGGGCAATATGACCAAGGGTGTTTGCACCCACGTCACCAAAATCAACCGCATCTTCCGTCGCGCCGATACCAAAAGAATCTAAAACTAAAATAATTGAACGTTTCATGTTTGCTCCGTTATACGTCTTGTTCGCCAATACGACGGTATACTTCAGGGGTTGGCTCTGACTGTGTATCAGCAATACTGATATTGGAACGAACCGCTTTAGCTGCTTCTTGCCATTGCGCTTCAGTACGTGCGTGTACCATTGCTAATGGAGTATCTGCATATACTTCATCACCAAGGCGAATCATATTTGATAAACCAACAGCATAATCAATGCTATCGCTAGCAACACGACGACCACCACCCATGCCAACAACAGCCATACCTAAACCACGGGTATCCATCGCAGTTGCAAAACCGGTTGTTTCAGCAAATACAGGTTTAATGATCTCTGCTTTATCAAGATAGTTATCATAATTATCGATAAAATCAGTTGGACCACCAAGGCCTGCCACCATTTTGCCAAAACGTTCTGCTGCTTGACCATTATCTAACACTGTTTGAAGTTTCGCACGTGCTTGCGGTAAATCTGATGCTAGTTTACTGATAACTAACATTTCAGCACACAATGCCATGGTAACTTCATATAAACGAGGGTTACGGTATTCGCCCGTTAAAAACTGTACCGCTTCACGCACTTCAAGTGCATTACCCGCGGTTGATGCTAACACTTGATTCATATCAGTCAACAATGCAGAGGTACAAGTGCCCGCACCATTAGCAACCGCAACAATAGATTTGGCTAATTCTTCTGATGCTGCGTAAGTTGGCATAAATGCGCCTGAACCTACTTTTACATCCATCACCAAGTAATCTAGACCTGCCGCTAACTTCTTCGACAAAATAGATGCAGTAATTAATGAAATATTATCCACTGTCGCTGTGACATCACGGGTCGCATAAACACGTTTATCAGCAGGAGCTAAATCGCCCGTTTGACCAATAATAGCCACACCCGCTTCTTTGGTTACTTTACCGAACACTTCATTGCTTGGCGTAATGTTGTAACCTGGAATTGATTCCAGTTTATCTAGCGTACCACCCGTATGACCAAGACCACGACCGGAGATCATTGGTACATAGCCACCACATGCCGCTACCATAGCGCCCAGCATTAAAGAGGTCACATCACCCACACCACCGGTTGAGTGCTTATCAACAATTGGGCCATCAAAATTCATGTGGCTCCAATCGATCACCATGCCTGAGTCACGCATTGCACATGTTAAAGCAACACGCTCATCCATGGTCATATCATTAAAATAAATCGCCATTGCAAAGGCTGCGATTTGACCTTCAGAAACAGTATTTTTAGCAACACCTTGAATGAAAAAATTAATTTCATCGGCAGTTAAAACAATATTGTCGCGTTTTTTACGAATAATTTCTTGAGGTAAGTACATGACGATCCTCTTACTGATATGGATTTTAATAGGGAAAATTAATTATTTATTTATAAAACCAAACTATTATTACGTTAAATTTTACGTGCACGAAAGCTGTCAGTGATGGCAAAACATCATTGAAAAGCACACTAAATAAAATAAATAATTATGGCTAATATATAACGATTAGCATCAATAATAAGCGTTGAAAATAATAAGGTGGCATGACACCACCTTATTTAACTAAAGCTTAGTAACCGCCTTGTGCAGCTTGCTCGCCTTCACCTAATGTGTGAAGTAAGTTAGCAAGTAGGCTTGATGCACCAAAACGATAATGACGGCTATCTGCCCACTCATCACCAAGAATAGTGTTTGCCATTGCTAAATATTGTTGTGCATCTTCAGCAGTACGCACTCCACCAGCAGGTTTAAAACCAACTGTTTTTGCTACGCCCATGTCTTTAATTACATTCAACATGATTTCAGCGTATTCAGGTGTTGCGTTTACAGGCACTTTACCTGTTGATGTTTTAATAAAATCAGCGCCAGCATTAATACAAATTTCAGATGCTTGCTTAATAAGTGCTTCTGTTTTTAGCTCACCTGTTTCGATGATAACTTTAAGCAATACATTGTCACCACACGCTGCTTTACATTGCTTCACAAGCTCAAAGCCTACTTCAGCATTGCCAGCCATTAGCGCGCGGTATGGGAATACAACGTCTACTTCGTCTGCGCCGTAAGCAACAGCCGCTTTTGTTTCAGCCACAGCGATCTCTATATCATCATTACCGTGTGGGAAGTTAGTGACTGTTGCAACACGTACATCTGGTGTACCTTGCTCACGTAGTTGCTTCTTAGCGACTGGAATAAAACGAGGGTAAATACATACTGCAGCAGTGTTACCAACAACTGTTTTTGCGTTCTTACATAGCGCGATCACTTTTTCGTCAGTGTCGTCTTCATTTAATGTTGTAAGGTCCATTAATTTTAATGCACGTAGTGCTGCAGCTTTTAAATCGCTCATGACTTTCTCCAGTCGTAATGTTTGATCGCGGTAGTATTAATATTACTACCTGAATACTCGATATGAATTCAGCAGTGACCTCATTAACTTCACTGCGGTGCAACAGCATTCATTGCCATTGTCATCTATGAGCGGACGTTATTCCTTGAAGACCCAGAAGAGAATAAACCCCTTCTAGTTGCTATCCTTTTCACCGCGTAAACTTACCCCAAACAAGATTAAGTCGCCTTAACCAGTTAAGGTTTTACTTCACTTATAATATCAACTCAACCACGACTCGACCATTAATCTCGTGTTTCCTGTGGTGGATAATATGTTTACTGAAATAAAAAGTGTTTTCGCAACTCATGCAACTTAAACATAAAAAAAGCCGTTTTTTGCATAACAGTTATTGGTGATGCAAATAACAGCAATAACGTTATCAATTACAACCGCGATACTGTTTCTATAAGAGAATAATAACAGAGTGAAAATTAAGAAAGGGGAACGCAATCGATTTTATTACATTAAACCAAACTTAAATTTCATGACTTTTGACGAATAAAAAAAACGCCACAGCATCAGCCATGGCGTTTCTTATCTGAGGTTAGTCTTTATTTATAACTATGATGCTAGTGTAATAAATAAACCTGCAATTGTTGCTGACATTAGGTTAGATAATGTACCTGCCGCAACAGCCTTCATACCAAAGCGAGCGATTTCAGCACGACGCGTTGGAGCTAGACCACCTAAACCACCCAGTAGAATTGCTACTGAAGATAGGTTTGCGAAACCACACAATGCAAATGAGATGATAGCTTTAGTCTTATCAGACATTTCAGCACCAGTTTGTGCTACTAACATGCCGCCATCAGCTACATCTTTTAGGTAAGGGGCAAAGTTTAGGTAAGCAACGAATTCGTTAACAACAATCTTCTGACCGATGAATGAACCAGCAACTTGTGCTTCACCCCATGGCACACCAATAAGGAATGCAAGTGGTGAGAATACGTAACCTAGAATCAGTTCTAGTGTTAGTTCAGGCATACCGAACCAACCACCGATACCACCAAGCATACCGTTAATTAGTGCAATTAGACCGATGAATGCAAGTAACATTGCGCCTACGTTTAGCGCTAGTTGCATACCAGATGATGCACCTGCTGCTGCTGCATCAATAATGTTAGCGGGTTTTTCTTCGCTTTCATCTTCATCGTTACCCGCAATCTGCTCAATAGGCTGCTCAGTTTCAGGCTTAATGATTTTAGCAAACAGTAAACCACCAGGGGCTGCCATAAATGAAGCGGCAATCAAGTATTCTAGAGGCACACCCATTTGTGCGTAACCTGCAAGTACACCACCAGCTACTGACGCCAAACCACCACACATTACCGCAAACAGCTCAGACTGAGTCATCTTAGGTACGAACGGACGAATAACCAATGGTGCTTCCGTTTGACCTACAAAAATATTAGCTGTTGCAGACATTGATTCTGCATGAGAAGTGCCAAGAACTTTACGTAAACCGCCACCTAGTACATTGATAACAATTTGCATAACGCCGATGTAGTACAACACACTGATAAGTGCAGAGAAGAAGACGATAACAGGCAGTACGCGTAATGCGAAGACAAAACCACCACCGCCAAATAATTCAAACATCTTGTTTGATGTTAAGCCACCAAATAAGAAGTTAATACCGTCATTACCATAACCAATAACGTTAGCTACTGCTTGCGACATGCCATACAGCACATCACGGCCTACAGGCACATAAAGAACAAAGGCACCTAAAAGAAATTGGATAGCAAATGCACCACCAACAGTACGTAAGTTGATCGCTTTACGGTTATCAGATAGAAGTACGGCAAGTAATAGCAGTACCACCATCCCAACTAGGCTCATTAGCAGGCTCATGATTTATGGAATCCTATAGTTAAGTTTTGGCGTATTGACAGTTAGGCTCTTTTATAGAGTCGGCGCATTATACTCATGGAGTTCCTGATGATGTAATGCAAAGATCACAGTTTATGAGGAAATTTGATGTACCATAATCAGCTATTGTGACTCGTATCACATAACCCTTATTTAAAGAACCTTGCGATCAACGCAAACGTTTGGCTTTGGCAGCAAAATCACACCTTTATTTGAAATAATTCAGTACATGTTAAGGTTGTTGCTTGTGCTATTTGTGCATAGGTGTCACCTCTTATATCCGCCAATGTTGTAACAATATCGACTAAACGCTCAGGTCGATTTGGCTGACCTTGATAGCCTGACACTGGCATATCAGGGGCATCTGTCTCTAATAACAGTGCTGATAATGGTAATTTCGCTATAGTAGCGCGGGTTTTTTGAGCGCGACTATAAGTAATAGTACCACCAACCCCAATTTTGATACCGAGATCAATAAGCTGCGTTGCCTGTTGGTAACTGCCACTAAATCCGTGATAAACACCGCCCATTTTAGGTGGCTGCTGACGCAATAATGTAACCAATTCAGCAAAGGCTTTACGGCAATGTAGTATCACAGGTAAATCATGCTCATTGGCTAATTGAAGTTGCGCTTGTAACCATTGTAATTGTTGGTCTCGATTAACGTTCGCCACAGCAAAATCTAACCCACACTCTCCCACTGCCACACACTGCTCATCATTCTTGGCGCTAGTGAGCAGACACGCTAATTCAGCCACCACATTTGCTGTATGTTGATGACTAAAAAAAGGGTGAATACCTAATCCATAATATAAGCCTGAAAATTGCTGACATAGGGTTGCAACCGTGTGCCAATTACTGCTACCGACCGTTGGAATAACCAACGCTTTCACTCCCGCTTGCTGCGCTTGTGTCCATGCTTGAGCGGGATCGGCTGCAAATGGTGCAAAGTCAAAATGACAATGGCTATCTATCACAACCGGTTGTTTGGTGGTTACTGCCATAATTTGAGTCTCTATATTAAGAAGGTGATGCATATTATGCCGTGAATTAACCATCAAACGGGTCATTATTTACCTTTGTGAGTAATTCTCGCTGCGGCTAGATTGAGTATAAGGATAAAATCAGCGACAATAGTGAATAACGCACTCCATTCAAAAAGAACATGCTAATGTCGCAAACACTGTTTCAAGGCGAAGTATCGAAACGTCGTACTTTCGCTATTATCTCCCACCCCGATGCGGGTAAAACCACCATTACTGAAAAAGTATTGTTGTTCGGAAACGCGATCCAAAAAGCGGGCACCGTAAAAGGTCGTGGCTCTAACCAGCATGCAAAATCTGACTGGATGGAGATGGAAAAAGAACGTGGTATCTCGGTAACTACATCAGTGATGCAGTTTCCTTACAATGCTTGTTTAGTTAACTTACTTGATACTCCTGGACACGAAGACTTCTCAGAAGATACTTACCGTACCCTAACTGCGGTTGACTCTTGTCTAATGGTTATCGATGCCGCGAAAGGTGTCGAAGATCGTACTCGTAAGTTAATGGAAGTAACCCGTCTACGTGACACTCCTATTGTTACCTTCATGAACAAATTGGACCGTGAAACACGTGATCCAATGGAATTGCTTGATGAGGTTGAAGTTGAATTAGGTATGGCATGTGCGCCAATTTCATGGCCGATTGGTTGTGGTAAAGAATTCAAAGGTGTTTACCATATTCACCGTGATGAAACGATTCTTTACAGCACAGGTCAAGGCCACACTATTCAAGAACAACGTATCATCAAAGGGTTAGAGAATCCTGAGCTAGACGTTGCAATTGGTAGCGACCTTGCGGCTAACTTACGTGAAGAACTAGAGTTAGTTATTGGCGCATCAAATGAATTTGATCGTGAACTCTTTTTAGCCGGTGAACTAACACCCGTATTCTTTGGTACTGCACTGGGTAACTTTGGTGTTGACCATATGCTTGACGGCTTAACTGAATGGGCTCCAGCACCATTACCTCGCCAAGCCAATACCCGTGAAGTTGAAGCAACGGAAGATAAATTCTCAGGCTTTGTGTTTAAAATCCAAGCAAACATGGATCCTAAACACCGTGACCGTATTGCATTTATGCGTATTGTGTCAGGTACTTACGACCAAGGTATGAAGATGAACCATGTTCGTACTGGTAAAAACGTCAGCATTTCTGATGCCGTAACCTTTATGGCGGGTGACCGTTCACGTGCTGAAGTCGCTTACGCGGGTGACATTATTGGTTTACACAACCACGGTACGATTCAAATCGGTGATACCTTTACTCAAGGTGAAGATTTGAAGTTTGCTGGTATTCCAAACTTTGCCCCTGAACTTTTCCGTCGTATTCGTCTAAAAGATCCACTAAAGCAAAAGCAATTGCTAAAAGGCTTAGTACAACTTTCAGAAGAAGGTGCGGTACAGGTATTCCGTCCACTACAAAACAACGATCTTATCGTTGGTGCGGTTGGTGTACTTCAGTTTGATGTGGTTGTGGCACGTCTTAAAGCTGAATACAACGTTGAAGCGATTTATGAAGGCGTTAACGTAGCAACTGCACGTTGGGTTGAATGTGATGACGCGAAGAAACTTGAAGAATTCAAGCGTAAAAACCAATCTCACCTAGCACTCGATGGCGGTGATAACTTATCTTACATCGCACCAACCATGGTTAACCTAAACCTTGCTAAAGAACGTTTCCCTGAAGGTGATTTCCGCGCCACTCGCGAACACTAATCCTCTCACAGGTTACTAATACCAAAAAGGCCGTATTCATCTGAATATGGCCTTTTTATTGGTCTTTATTTATAGGTACTTTATAAGTAAATCAGCCAAAAGGCATAAACATATACGCCATGATCAACGCATCTTCACGACCATCAACCGCAGGATAATAACCAACACGACGATTGGTTTCATTAAATCCGGTTGCTTCATAAAGCTTATACGCACCAATGTTACTCTCACGTACTTCAAGCCAAATTTCTTCCGCTTGTTTTGCTTCTAACGCATCAATAAAACCATTAAGTAATAACTTACCGTAGCCTTTACGTTGCTGAGCTGGATCAATGGCAATATTCAATAAAGTACCTTCACCTGCGACAACTTGGCCAAAGCAATACCCAACCACTTGCTCATCAACCACTAATACATAGTTGGCCGCAATTCGGTTAGGCTCTTTGCGAATCATTGATTCTGCCCACGGAAAGGTATTCGCTGCTTGTTCTATACGCCAAACATCATCGGTATGGTGTGCTTCTAATGGAATAATTTTATGAGTCATAACTACAAATCTGTTGCCATAATGCTTTCTTAGATGAAGGATCATTATGCATAAGTTTTAATGAGGCCGAATTCAGAACCTGACAACCCGTCGGGTATGTCCCTTGGCAACCCGCAAACCAACACCACGTTAAATGATGCGCTGCGATTTGATCAAGTGCCGATAGCGGCAAGGATAATGCTTGCTCTGGCGTCAATTTCATACTTGATAAAATACGTCCAAACAACCAAGCATCATGCTCATTCAATTCCTCAGCCGAAATAAAAAGCAGCTTACACTCAGCGGGCAGATTGATCACAGGTAGCACTTGGTTAGGAAAAAGCTCAGGCTTTCGCACTTGCCAATAAGTGATCCCCATTTCCTGTAACACCTGAATATCGCGTTGCTTCATACCCTACCTGCTATGGAATATAAATGGAGGCTGATCCTAGCAAATCTGCACTGCTTTGTACTCATAAACTATCATCTTTTGTCTCTAATGGTTTAAAAACAACAATGCCGACATAATGTCGGCATTGATTATTATTATTCAGCCATTATCAGCATGACATTTTAGTCATGGTAACGTTGTGCTAATGCATCAGCAGCAACCATTGCTTGGTAGACGCGGTCAGCATTGACCTTAACCGCCATATTACACATAGTGTCACCTTCAGCACAGGCAATCTCAGCCACTTGACGCCATTCAGATTCCACCATTTCTTCAATACCGAAATCAGCTAAAGTTAATGGTAAACCAGCTGTTTTCATTACATAAATAACGTTTTCAATTTCTTCAGCATCGGCTTTTTCAAGCACTAATTGAGTTAGCAAACCAAACGCTACTTTCTCACCATGCTGAATATGGTGTAATTGTGGTAATGAAGACATACCGTTGCTAACAGCGTGCGCAGCCGCTAAACCACCAGATTCAGCACCGATACCACTGAGGTAAATCGTTGCTTCAACCATTTCTTCTAATGCTGGAGTCACCACATGGCGACGCGCGGCATCCATTGCCATTTCTACGTTTTCAACGATCAACTCATAGCACATAAGCGCCATGCCAAGACCGGTACGTGATACGCGTTTTTGTACTAGGTTTAAACCGTCAGCATAACAACATGCACGAGCTTCAAAGAAGGTTGCTAGCGCATCACCAATACCTGCGGCAAAGAACTTAGTTGGCGCTGCTGCAATAATACCGGTATCAGCAATAACAGCATCTGGGTTTTGAGGTAGGAATAAGTAACGGTCAAATTCACCGTCATCTTTATATACCACAGATAACGCAGTACAAGGTGCATCTGTTGACGCAATAGTTGGGAAAATAATAACGGGAATGTGAGCAAAATGCGCAACCGCTTTAGCCACATCCATGGTTTTACCACCACCAATACCCACAACTACATTTGCGCCAAGGTGTTTTACGATCTCATGGATACGACCAATTTCAGTATCAGTACATTCATATTGAAATTGTTCTGCATGAGCAGTAATGTCCGCTTGTTGTAACGCTGGTAGTGCTTCTTCTTTAACTTTATTAAGAATAAATTCATCACAAATCAATACAGCATTATTACCAAAATCTTTAATAAAACCGCCAAGTTGTGGCAATAGGTTTTGACCAATAATGAATTTTTTTGGTGAGGTAATACTACGAGGGATCATGAATGTCATTCCTTAATGATTTATTATTAGCAATAAAATACCACCACCAAATATTAAGCTAAATGACAAATAAAGAGTTCTTACTTCTCAATATTAACCTTATTGCAGTGCAATATTAATAGGCTATTAATGGATATAAAAAAACCACGCTCCTCCTCGCAGATAGTAATAAAACTATCGTATTAAAAGGAAGAGCGTGGCTTATTAGTTACTGCCGAAAAGTCAGTACTTCATTTATTATGCTAAAGCATTAAACTCTTCGCAGTATTCAACCAATCCTTGATGTTGCTGTACACTACCCGGCGCAATTTCTAATACCATAAAGGCAGCTTCTGTTCCTGGCCAACGGCAAGTTAAACCATGTGGTAAAGCTGCTTCATAGCCAGCACGATGGTAATAATTAGGATCACCTAATACCACCACCGCAGGATAATCAAAATCAGCTAATGTTGCTTGCGCTTCTGCTAATAATGCTAAGCCAACCCCTTGATTACGATGGTCTTGATGAATAGATAAAGGTGCAAGCCCTTGCCAATTTGTTTCTTGTCCTGCCACCGTTACTGGGCTAAAAAAAGCATGCCCAATCACTTCACCCTCATCAGTACAAGCGACTAATGATAAGGTTCGGCAACCATTTTCACGCAAGCGCATCACTAAGTTCGCTTCGGCATCGGTGTCAAACACTGATTTTAATAATGCATCGATCAATAAAATATCAGCGGGTGCTTCAGATCTAATGAGCATGTGTAACCTCTTTATCAATCACGTTAGCCTGCATTCCCTGATGAATAAAATCAGCTGATTGCTGTAACACAAATTTCACGGCAGAAGGCAAAGAATCAAGATCAATACTGTCCATCAAGTTCTTCACTTCCAAACCCAATTCAGTATCACCTTCAATACGAAGGCGACGTTGGAAAAACAGTGTATCAGGATCTTCTTTACGTGCTGCAATTAACACTAAGTCATTACACTCGCCACTAAAGCTCACATCATGGTGTTCACAGTGTTCCGTTACTACCAATGCTTCATCTTGATAACTAATGAACCACTGTAATCCTAAATCACGCACTTCAACTTTTAACCAGCGATCCTCCAGAAATTCAAAATCGCCATCGGCCAATGCTTCTTTGAAAACCATCGCAAGGCTATCTAACATGATCTTTTTTTGAATAGAGAAAGGTGTCAATTTTGCAGGGACACGTAATAATGCCGGACCATGTTGAACCAATTGTTTTCTAAGTTGAGCAATCACTATTTGTATTCCCGTTTAAAGTCGAACGCTAAAAATGAATTGTATGGCAATCTTAACCATTTGTTTTATGCCTTAAGTCAAAAAAAAGCAATTGCCTCACTAAAACAAGTCATTATTTTGTTAATAAGCGTTATATTTACGCCTGCTAACATTTACACTAGTTATCAATTAATCGCACCTTATTATTAACATTCAACTCATAGAGCCAAGGATTAAACATTGATGCAGATAGAGCAACTTGACTATTGGTTTCCTCTTTTAACAAATAATAGTCCTTTCCTGTTTGCGATTATTGACGATCAACACTGTTACCATCGAGTGAATAATCGTTATAGTGATATTAGTGGTAAATCACAGCATCAATTAATTGGCAGTAATGACACAGATACCCTTGGTCACTATTATTACCAATGTTTAAAACCGTATTATGAGCGAGCATTTAATGGTGAAGTTATTGAAGCGGAAGTGACCATCAATGACACGCCATATCACACCTGTTTACATATCAGTCTGGCGCCTTTGACAAATACCTCAGGTAAAATCAGTCATATTATTTCGCATTCAATTGATACCTCAGAACGTCATATTTTAATTCATTCATTACAAGAATCTGAGCATCAATTAATCCAACTTCAAAACCTAATGACCGATGGAATCTGCATTGTAGAAAAAAATATCATCAAAAATGCCAATCAACATGCTGTCGATCTATTAGGTATGACATCTAAGCCAGCTTTAGTTGGACAACAACTTGAGCACTTATTGTTAGATAATAACCACCAACCTTGCCACAGTAAAAAATTCATCTCAGCATTCCAAGATACTAATCAGCATTATTATGCCATTAATAATATTGAGCGTGCGCCATTAACCATCACAACGATACCAATAACCATCCTCGGTGAGTCAGCGTTATTGATCAAACTAACACCTGTATTCTGTACCAATGATCAACAACATAAAATAGAACAACTTACTCAACTTGATCCATTAACAGGGCTCTATAATCGCTATGGTTTTAGTCGCCAGCTAGAGCAATTAATGAAAGCCAATACACCGCTGTTCATGCTCTATATAGACATTGATAACTTTAAAAATATTAATGATTCATTAGGCCACCATATCGGTGACAAAGTATTACAAGAAATAGCTCAACGACTACAGCAACTGTTACCTGAAGATGCCATTATTGGTCATCTAAGTGGTGATGAGTTTGCGGTTATATTGACTAACCCAGAACATGAAAACAGTGGTGAAATGATCGCAGAGCAGATTATTGCACTGGTTAATTTACCGTTTGATCTACGTTATTTCAGTAAGCACCTTTCATGCTCAATCGGCATGGTCAAATCACCAGGTAATGGCCATGATGCTCGAATGATGCTGCAAAATGCCGACACCGCCATGTATGAAGCAAAAAATCGTGGTCGTAATCGACTCGTCATTTTTAGTGAAGCGATGAGCAAAGAAGCAAGAATGCGCTTATGGCTTGAAATAGAACTTCAAAAAGCATTGCAAAATAATGGCTTAGAAGTGTGGTATCAACCTAAAGTCAATGCCAAAAACTTTGAGATTGACGGTGCGGAAGCATTAGTACGCTGGAAACACCCCGTTGAAGGTTATATTAGCCCGGCACAATTTATTCCCATTGCTGAGCGGTCAGGATTGATCGAACAACTTGGTCGTGTTGTTATGCGAGAAGTATTTACCACAGTTAATCACTGGAAAAAACAACAGTTACTAAAAGGTCGCGTCGCGATAAACCTGTCATCACAACAGTTTGAGAATCCGAATCTCATTAGTTTTGTTGATAAATTACGCCAATCAACTGGGATCAATGCTGATGATTTTACCTTTGAACTCACCGAAAGTACGGTAATGAGTGATGGTGAGCATACCATCCAAATGCTAAATGCAATTAAGCAACAAGGGTTTGCGTTATCTATTGATGATTTTGGTACTGGCTATTCATCATTGTCTTATTTAGCCCGCTTTCCCCTTGATGAACTTAAAATTGATCGCGCGTTTATTAAAGATATCGACACCATCCCTAAACAAATTATTCTGATTGAAAATATCATTAATATTGGTAAATCACTTAATATGAGTGTTGTCGCTGAAGGCATTGAAACCCATCAACAAGCCACCTTACTTTCAAACCTAAATTGTGATTATATTCAAGGGTTTCATTTTCATCGCCCAATGCCAAAGCAAGAATTAGAAAGCTTATTATTAAAAGAAAAAATTTATCTCAACGATTGATATAAGTCTAAAAACACTATTATTTAGTAACAATTTTATTGTTTAATATCAACAAAACCTGCCTCGCATCAAGATCTATAGGCCTAAACACTTCTACTATGAAGCTATCGTTTTTACGCAAAGATTGGATAATTAAATAACATGGAGCTTCTTTGCCCTGCTGGTAATCTTCCAGCATTAAAAACCGCCATTGATAATGGTGCGGATGCGGTTTATATCGGTTTTAAAGACGATACTAACGCCCGCCACTTTGCTGGTTTAAACTTCACTGAGCGCAAACTAGAAAAAGCAGTGCAGTATGTTAAAGATCATGATCGTAAATTGCATGTTGCTTTAAATACCTTTGCTCATCCTGATGGCTTTAATCGTTGGGCAAAAGCGGTTGATAATGCGGCGGCAATGGGTGTTGATGCGCTGATTGTGGCTGACATTGGCGTACTTGAATATGCCGCAACAACTTACCCTGATTTAGAATTACACCTCTCTGTTCAAGCATCAGCGACTAACACTGCCGCGATTGATTACTATAAACAGAATTTCAATATTAAACGCGTGGTGCTGCCGCGAGTATTGTCCATGCATCAGGTAAAGCAATTAGCCCGTAACACTGATATGCAGTTAGAGGTATTTGCATTTGGTAGCTTATGTATTATGTCAGAAGGTCGCTGTTATTTATCTTCATACATGACAGGCGAATCGCCAAATACTGTTGGGGCTTGTTCACCCGCAAAGTATGTACGTTGGCAAGAAACGCCTCAAGGGTTAGAATCGCGCTTAAATGAAATCTTAATTGATCGCTACGCTCAAGGCGAAAACGCAGGCTATCCAACCCTATGCAAAGGCCGTTTTGATATTAATATCGATGGTGAACAAAAGCGTTATCATGCGCTTGAAGAGCCAACCAGCCTTAACACACTTGATATTTTGCCTGAATTATTTAAAGCCAATATCGCCTCAGTCAAAATTGAAGGTCGTCAACGTAGCCCTGCATATGTTGAACAAGTGACACGTACTTGGCGCGCGGCGATTGATCACTATTTAGCTAATCCTGAAGGCTACAGTGTTAATCCAGCATGGAATGCATGTTTAGGTAATCTGTCAGAAGGCAAACAAACAACATTAGGTGCATACCACCGTAAATGGCAATAAGGGATCATTATGAAATATTCACTTGGGCCATTACTCTATTTTTGGCCTCAGCATGATGTTGAAACCTTCTATCAACAAGCTAAGCATAGCAACGTTGATATTATTTATTTAGGGGAAACAGTATGCTCTAAGCGTCGCGCACTTAAAGCGGCACAATGGATTGATATTGCAAAAGATCTTGCCACCAATGGTAAGCAAGTCGTGCTATCAACCATGGCATTGCTAGAAGCCCCTAGCGAAGTTAACATCATGAAAAAATATATCGATAATGGCGACTTTATTGTAGAAGCTAACGATGTATCTGCTATTCAGTTAGCTTCACAAAACAAAGTTCCGTTTGTGGTTGGACCCGCCGTTAATTGCTATAACGCCCAAACGCTACAACTGTTTGTTAAACAAGGCATGACTCGCTGGTGTATGCCGGTAGAACTGTCTCGTGATTGGTTAAGTAATACGCTAACCGAATGTGAAAAACTGGGGATCCGCCAACAATTTGAAACTGAGGTCTTTAGTTATGGCTATCTACCATTAGCTTATTCTGCCCGCTGCTTTACTGCTCGTGCTGAAAATAAAGCCAAAGATGATTGCGAAACTTGCTGTATTAAATACCCGCAAGGGATCACAGTTAATAGCCAAGAAGATCAAAAAATCTTTACGCTTAATGGCATTCAAACTCAATCGGGTTACTGTTATAACTTGATTAATGATTTGAAAGGTATGAAAGACATGGTCGATGTGGTGCGATTAAGCCCAATGGGGTTAGACACGCTGACATTGATTGATGACTTCCGTGCTAATGAACAAGGTACGATTCGTCACCCGCTTGCGGATGGGCATCAATGTAATGGCTATTGGCATAATCTAGCAGGATTGGATATTCGCTAAAGGTTCGAGGTTCGAGGTTCGAGGTTCGAGGTTCGAAAAGAATAAAAATAGCCGCTAATGATAGCGGCTATTTTTATCGACATTATTTCACTGATGCACTTGGCGAAGGAGACGCCGCGGCTGCATTTTCTTCTGCTGTAAAAATACGATTTAGTTCTAATATAGAGAATCGATGTTCAACAAATTCATACACATTTCCCGCTAAAGCAAGCTTATATAACATCACCGCCGTTGGATAATCTTGTTTATTTTGATAGGTCTGTGCTAAATAAAAATACCCTTCCGTCAGTCGCAGTGCTAATTGTTGATTATCTTTACTCTGCTCGGCAATCTCGGTTAAGAACTGCTCTTCAGTGATCTCACCAAGATACATTCTAACGATCTGCCAACCCCAATCTTTTTTATCACTGACCGCATAACGTTGTTGAAGTAAGGTTCTAGCTTGCTCTGGCGTATATTTCAAATCATTAATGTATAACCAAATAACACGGTAAGGATCATTTATATTAAGCAGGTAATGAGGCAATAAATCTTCATTTGCAAGTGTATAACGTTCGCCATAATAAAGCGCTATACCACGATTTCGGTGAGCGTAAGGATGCTCAGGGGCTAAATCTAACGTTGAATCAAACGATTCATAAGCAGAATCAAACATGCCCATTTGAGTAAAAATCACCCCAGCTACATTAAATAAATCCGGCTGGTTTGGATTAATCGTGAGTGACTTATTAAAATCAAGTCGCGCCAAATCACGTAGACCTAAACTGTCATGCAACAAACCACGATCATAATAAATAGTGGCTAGTGTTGTTGGCGGAATATTGGGTTGTTGTAATATTTGTTCAATCCGTGCCAACTGAATCTGTTGTTGAAAATTAGCTTGATAAGGGACAGCCATCGGAGGCTGAGTCCATTGGGTTGGTGCTGTTGAACATCCACTGATAACCAGTGCAGTAGCAATTACAGCATATCGAATATGACGTATTATCAACTCAGTTCTCCCTGTGACATTAATGACGATCCAGCGTCTATGACAATATTTAGATCAAAAAAAGGGGCTATTAAGCCCCTTTATATCATGATATTAGCAAAACGCTTAGCCTTGTGGCTGTTCGTCTTGTGCAGGAGCTGCGGCTGGCGCTTCTACTGCTTCTTTCATGCTTAGACGGATACGGCCTTGACGGTCGATTTCAAGTACTTTAACTTGAACTTCTTGACCCATCTGTAGGTAATCAGACACTTTCTCTACACGATCTTGTGAGATTTGAGAGATGTGAACTAGACCTTCTTTAGTACCGATAACTGATACAAACGCACCGAAATCAACGATACGCATTACTTTACCAGTGTAAACACGGCCAACTTCAACATCAGCTGTGATTTCTTCGATACGACGGATTGCTTCTTGTGCAGCAGTACCTTCAGTCGCAGCGATCTTCACTGTACCATCATCTTCGATTTCGATTGTAGTACCAGTTTCTTCAGTAAGTGCACGGATAACTGCACCACCTTTACCGATAACATCTTTGATCTTCTCAGGGTTGATCTTCATCATGTGAATGCGAGGAGCAAACTGAGAGATCTCTTCACGAGGAGAGTTAATTGCATTATCCATTACGCTAAGGATGTGCTTACGCGCGCCTTTAGCTTGGTTAAGTGCAATTTCCATGATCTCTTTAGTGATACCTTCAATCTTGATATCCATCTGAAGTGCTGTGATACCGTCGTCAGTACCCGCAACTTTAAAGTCCATGTCACCTAGGTGATCTTCGTCACCAAGGATGTCAGAAAGAACAACGAAATCATCGCCTTCTTTCACAAGACCCATTGCGATACCCGCAACAGATGATTTGATTGGCACACCAGCATCCATAAGTGCTAGTGAAGTACCACATACAGAAGCCATTGAAGATGAACCGTTAGATTCAGTGATTTCTGATACTACACGTACTGTGTATGGGAATTCGTCAACAGATGGCATTACTGCAGCAATACCACGCTTCGCCAACTTACCGTGACCAATTTCACGACGCTTAGGCGAACCAACGAAACCAGTTTCACCTACACAGTATGGAGGGAAATTGTAGTGAAGAAGGAAGTGATCTTTCTTCTCACCCATGATGCTATCAATGATTTGTGCATCACGTTGTGTACCAAGCGTTGCCGTAACAAGTGCTTGTGTTTCACCACGAGTAAATAGTGAAGAACCGTGCGTACGTGGAAGTACACCAGTACGTACGTCTAGCGCACGAACCATGTCTTTTTCACGACCATCGATACGTGGAAGACCAGCAATGATGCGGCCACGTACAACTGTCTTCTCTAGATCGTGGAAGATAGTGTGGATTTCTTTTGCGTTTGCATCAACATCTTCAGCAAGAATCGCGTCGTTTACTTCAGCAGCAATCTCGTGGATGCGATCGTAACGCGCCATTTTTTCAGTGATTTGGTAAGCTTCAACCAGCTTAGCTTCAGCTAACTCAGCGATCTTAGTTTTAAGCGCTGTGTTCTCAGCAGGTGCAGCCCAATCCCAAGCAGGAGTTGCAACTTCAGCAGCAAACTCATTGATTGCATTGATAACAACTTGTTGTTGATCGTGACCGAAAACAACTGCTTGTAGCATTTGCTCTTCAGATAGACGATCAGCTTCTGATTCAACCATTAGCACTGCGTCTTTAGTACCAGCAACAACAAGATCTAGACGGCTTGCTTCTAGCTCTTCATTGCTTGGGTTAAGAACGAATTGATCGTTAATGTAACCAACACGTGCCGCACCGATAGGACCATTGAATGGAATACCAGAAATAGCAAGTGCTGCAGAAGTACCAATCATTGTAACCATATCAGGGTTAACAGCAGGGTTTACAGAAACCACTGTTGCAATAACTTGTACTTCGTTTTTGAAATCGTCAGGGAATAGCGGACGGATTGGACGGTCGATTAGACGTGCAGTCAGTGTTTCGCCTTCAGAAGGACGGCCTTCACGCTTGAAGAAACCACCAGGGATTTTACCTGCAGCGTAAGTACGCTCTTGGTAGTTTACTGTTAGCGGGAAGAAGTCTTGGCCTTCTACTGCTGTTTTCTTACCAACAACAGAAACGAACACTGAAGTGTCGTCCATGCTAACCATTACTGCAGCAGTCGCTTGACGTGCTATAACACCAGTCTCTAGAGTAACCGTGTGGTTACCGTACTGGAAAGTCTTTACGATAGGATTCACGTGAATTTCCTTAAATATATTCCGCTTTCTATTTGCAGGTCAATTATAACCAACACAAACATAAGCGTCATGTAATGATGTCCACTTTTGTAATGATTTACGTATCGCGACTAATGAAAGTTCTCATAATCAAGAAAAACTTTTATTAGCCGCGACCTGAAGGTCGAGGAAAACGACTCGCAAAGTCATAACAAGTGGAAATAGGCAGTTATTTACTCGGCACCCATCATATCTCTGCGAAAGCATTCATACAACAAACTTGAGCTTAACTCCGGTACAGATAGTAGACGAAATTATGAAAGATGACAGGGGGACGTATAAATAATAGCGGTATCTATAATAAAAAGAGCAGATAAAAAGAAAGGAGCCTAGGGCTCCTTTCTTAAAGCAATCTTAGCGACGTAGGCCTAGACGCTTGATCAAGTCTTGGTAACGATCTAGGTTTTTACCTTTAAGGTAATCTAGAAGCTTACGGCGACGAGAAACCATGCGTAGTAAACCGCGACGGCTGTGGTGGTCATGCTTGTGGTTAGCAAAGTGACCTTGAAGGTGGTTGATTTGCGCTGTTAAAAGTGCAACCTGAACTTCAGGAGAACCAGTATCATTTTCACATTGTGCGTAATCTGCAACGATTGCTGCTTTAGTTTCTGCATTCAGAGACATAACTCATTCCTAATACAAGATGTTTTAATTTGTGCCGCCAATCTCTGATTCAGCCGACACCCAAGCCGCGGATTATACTGATCAGCGGAACTAACTACAAGCGAATAATTAACCAGTTTTATTTTTAATCTCAAGCAACTCACACACAATAATCATGATGATTTCGTGTGCATAATAACGAGCGATCGGCTGGTATCATTATTGTTCTTGTTCGTTTGCCATTACTCGTTTTGGTGCCAACATGCCTTTTGCATCAATGGTACCAACACCAATAAACTCAGCAGTATCCCCAACGGTAATACGCACTAAAGTGCCTTCAGCGGGAACAACCTCGGCAGCAACAGGATTACCATGTAGTACATGCACAGCCGCTTCTGCTGTAATATTTACTGCTGGTAAATCTTGTACCGCAGTATCAGTTGGCAATAATAATGCATCTAATACTGTACCGGGTTCAATTTCATCCGCTATAGCTTGGTCAAGCATCGCCTGTAGCTGCTCAATCGTTACCATACGCTCATAAGGAAAGTTAGATACGCCAGTACGACGTAAGTAAGTCACATGAGCGCCACAACCTAGCATTTCACCAAGATCATCAACAATAGTACGAATGTATGTGCCTTTTGACACATGCAGTTCCATTTCAACTTCGTTGTTATCAAAGCGCAGTAACTCAACTGAATACACGGTAATCTTACGCGATTCACGAGGAATAGAAATTCCTTCACGCGCGTATTCATATAATTTACGGCCTTGATACTTTAATGCTGAGTACATCGATGGAATTTGATCAGTCGTGCCACGAAAGCTATCAATACAAGCTTCAAGTTGATCGCGTTCAACATTTACAGCGCGGGTTTCAACCACTTCACCATCAGAATCAGAGGTATCAGTACGCTCGCCTAATTTAGCAACCACACGATAACGCTTATCTGAATCTAATAAAAATTGTGAAAACTTGGTCGCTTCACCAAAACAAAGCGGTAACATGCCCGTCGCTAAAGGATCAAGCGCACCAGTATGGCCCGCTTTTTGTGCAAAAAAGATACGTTTCACTTTTTGCAGGGTATCGTTAGAACTAATGCCTGTTGGTTTATCAACCAAGATCACACCGTTAATTGGACGACCTTTACGACGACGTGCCATGTTTACTCCTCGCCTTTTTCTGCTTCGTCTTCATCACCACGACGATCTTCATCGTCACGTACCGCTTTAGATACTAGGTTTGAAATACGCATACCTTCAGTTAACGACTGATCGAAAATGAAGTTAAGTTCAGGTGTCACACGTAGGCGAATCTCTTTACCTAGTAGTGAACGGATGTAAGGTGCCATTTCACGTAATGCTTCTAAACTACCTTCAGCAGTTTGCTCACCAATTGGGAAAAACGTTACATAAATTTTGGCGTAGTTCATATCACGCGATACATCAACACTTGAAATAGTAGTCATTGCAATCGCAGGATCTTTGATCTCACGCTGTAAAATTACAGCCAATTCTTTTTGTAGCTGTTGCGCTACACGTTGGGTACGGCTAAATTCTTTTGCCATTTTCTTGCTCTCTCTAAGAATAATGCTCTTGAAAGAATGGGGAGCCGAAGCTCCCCATTATCATTATCATGTTGAAAAACAACTATCTACACTGATTATTAATCAAGTGTACGTTGGATTTCAATAATTTCGAATACTTCGATCTGGTCACCAACGCGAACGTCGTTGTAGTTCTTAACGCCGATACCACACTCGTAACCGTTCTTAACTTCAGGCACGTCATCTTTAAAGCGACGTAGTGACTCAAGCTCACCTTCGTAGATAACTACGTTTTCACGTAGAACACGAATAGGGTTGTTACGCTTAATAGTACCTTCAGTAACCATACAACCAGCGATTGCGCCGATCTTAGGTGACTTAAATACGTCACGTACTTCAGCAAGACCAATGATCTCTTGCTTGAACTCAGGAGACAACATTCCGCCCATCGCCGCTTTAACTTCGTCGATTAGTTGGTAGATGATTGAGTAGTAACGTAAGTCTAGGTTTTCATTTTCGATTGTTTGACGCGCAGACGCATCAGCACGAACGTTGAAACCAAGTACGATAGCGTTAGAAGCTGCTGCAAGTACTGCATCAGTTTCAGTGATTGCACCAACACCTGAACCTACAATGTTAACTTTAACTTCATCAGTTGAAAGTTTACGTAGTGAGTCAGCAATTGCTTCAACAGAACCTTGAACGTCAGCTTTAAGCACAACGTTTAGCTCAGCAACTTCACCAGCTTCCATGTTAGCAAACATGTTTTCTAGTTTAGATTTTTGTTGACGTGCTAGTTTAACATCACGGAATTTACCTTGACGGTAAAGTGCAACTTCACGTGCTTTACGCTCATCACGTACAACAGTCGCTTCGTCACCTGATGATGGAACACCAGAAAGACCAAGGATCTCAACAGGAATAGATGGACCTGCTGATTCAATTTCTTGACCTTGTTCGTTGCGCATTGCACGAATACGACCATGCATTAAGCCACAAAGAACGATATCGCCTTTACGCAACGTACCTTCTTGAACAAGTACAGTTGCAACAGGACCACGGCCTTTATCAAGACGTGATTCGATAACTACGCCAGATGCCATGCCTTCTTCAACTGCTGTTAGCTCAAGAATTTCTGACTGAAGTAGAATTGCTTCTAGTAGACCATCGATGTTAGTACCTTGTTTCGCAGAGATGTGAACAAACATGTTCTCACCGCCCCACTCTTCAGGCATAACGTCGTATTGAGCTAACTCATTCTTCACGTTGTCTGGGTTTGCATCTTCTTTATCGATCTTGTTTACCGCAACGATCAAAGGTACACCAGCCGCTTTTGCGTGCTGAATCGCTTCGATTGTTTGTGGCATTACGCCATCGTCTGCTGCAACTACAAGTACAACGATATCAGTCGCTTGAGCACCACGAGCACGCATAGCGGTAAACGCTGCGTGTCCAGGAGTATCAAGGAACGTGATCATGCCGTTTTCAGTTTCAACATGGTAAGCACCGATGTGCTGTGTAATACCACCTGCTTCGCCTGAAGCAACGTGTGCTTTACGAATGTAGTCAAGTGTTGATGTTTTACCGTGGTCAACGTGACCCATGATAGTAACAACAGGTGCACGAGAAACTTTCAGTAGGTCGTCTGCATTACGGTCAGAAAGCACAGCTTCTTCAAGCTCGTTTTCTTTACGTAGAATAACTTTGTGACCCATTTCTTCAGCAACTAGTGATGCAGTTTCTTGGTCAATGATTTGGTTGATAGTCGCCATAGCGCCCATCTTCATCATTACCTTGATAACTTCAACGCCTTTAACAGACATTTTGTTCGCTAGCTCAGCAACGGTAATCGTTTCACCGATAACAACATCTTGCTTAGCAACTTGTGCTGTTTTATCAAAACCATGCTGCATTGAAGCAGGTTTGTTCATTTGAGGCTTACCGCGACCACGTTGGTTACGACCGCCACGGCCACCACGTTCGTCTTGCTTAGCCGCTGGCTTTTTCTTTTTACGACGGCGAGAAGTTTCTTCTTTGCGGTCTTGTTCGTCTTCTGCAGCACGAGCATATGTTGATGTCGTTGTATGGTAATCAGATTTTTCCATACTTACTGCTTGCTCAGGTTTTATCCCGTTTTTCTCGTTCTGTTCTGCCATTTTGCGAGCCTCTTCTAGCTGACGCTGACTTTCTTCTTCGGCTTTTCGCTTGGCTTCCTCTTCCAGACGACGCTGTAGTACTTCAGCATCTAACTTAGCCTGTTTGTCAGCGACGATGCGCTTAGCTTTTTCGTCAGCTTTACGCTTATCCTGTTCGGTACGATTCGCTTTATCCTCAGCGTCACGCTTCAATTTCTGTTCTGCTTCACGCTCAGCAGTTTCTGTTGCCTTACGCTGCTCTTCAGCTTGACGTAATGCAGCTTCCTCTGCCTTACGTTTCGCTGCTTCTTCTGCGGCTTGGTGAGCAATCGTATCAGCTTCACGTTGCGCTTCAGCTTCTGCTTCGCGCTTAACAGCATCTTCTGCTGCACGTTGTTCATCCTCAAGTGCTGAACGTTTCACGTAGGTGCGCTTTTTGCGCACTTCTACTTGAACATTTTTGCTCTTACCACCGTTGCCAGAGACACTTAATGTACTACGTGTCTTGCGCTGCAGAGTCAGACGAGTTGGAGCGCCGTCAGTATTGCCGTCACTACCATGCTCCTTTTGGAGATGGTTAAGTAACGCCTGTTTTTCGGTTTGGCTTACATTTTCATCAACATTCTTAGCAATCCCAGCATCTGAAAGCTGTTGAAGTAAACGGTCAATTGGCGTACCAATTTCTTCCGCCAATGTTTTAACTGTAACCTCTGACATAATGCTCCTCCCTTGCTTTATTTTTTGATTACGCTTCGTCGCTGAACCAGCAAATATTACGCGCAGCCATAATTAGCTCACCCGCTTTTGCATCGTCCACGCCTTCAATGTCGGTCAAGTCATCAGTTCCTTGATCAGCAAGATCTTCAAGCGTACAAATACCTTTTGCTGCAAACTTAAACGCTAACTCACGCTCAAGACCTTCCAGACTTAATAAATCTTCTGCAGGTTCTACACCGTCAAGCGTTTCTTCTTTAGCAAGCGCTAATGTAGTCAATGCAGCTTTTGCACGGCTACGTAATTGCTCGATAGTCTCTTCATCAAGACCGTCAACATCCATTAATTCACTTAATGGAACGTAAGCAATTTCTTCTAGTGTAGTAAAGCCTTCTTCCACCAATACAGTTGCGAAGTCTTCATCAATATCAAGGTGCTTAGTAAACACTTCAATTGATGCTTGTGCTTCTGCTTGGTGTTTTTTCTGTAAGTCTTCAACTGTCATTACATTTAGTTCCCAGCCAGTAAGCTGTGATGCTAGACGTACGTTTTGACCGTTACGACCAATTGCTTGTGCCAGATTATCTTTCTGTACAGCAATATCCATTGTGTGGTTGTCTTCATCAACAATGATTGAATCAACTTCCGCTGGAGCCATTGCATTGATCACATATTGTGCAGCATTTTCATCCCACAATACGATATCAATACGCTCACCGCCAAGCTCACTAGAAACAGCTTGAACACGTGCGCCACGCATACCAACACACGCACCCACTGGGTCAATACGCTTATCGTTAGTTTTTACTGCGATTTTCGCACGAGAACCAGGATCGCGAGCTGCGCCCATAAGTTCAATCAGTTCTTCGCCCATTTCTGGCACTTCAATACGGAACAGCTCAGATAGCATCTCTGGCTTAGAACGCGTCATGAATAACTGGAAACCACGAGCTTCAGGTGCAACTTTGTACAATAGACCACGAACGCGGTCGCCTGGACGGAAGTTTTCACGAGGAAGTTGATCATCACGTTGGATGACTGCTTCTGCGTTGCTACCTAAATCAATGATTACTGCGTCACGATTTACTTTCTTAACAATACCAGTGATTAGCTCACCTTCGTTGTCAATAAACTGTGCCACAATTTGCTCACGCTCAGCTTCACGTACTTTTTGTACGATCACTTGCTTAGCTGTTTGTGTAGTAATACGGTCAAACGTTACAGATTGAATATCATCTTCAACATAATCGCCAACGGAGATTGTTGGATCTTCATACTGTGCCGCTTCTAACGTAATTTCAAGTGTTGGTTGAGTTACCTCTTCTACTGCTTTCCAACGACGGAAAGTTTCGAATTCACCTGTTTTACGATCGATAACAACACGAACTTCAATTTCTGCTTCGTGTTTCTTTTTAGTTGCTGTCGCTAATGCAATTTCAAGCGCTTCAAAAATACGCTCGCGAGGAACAGCTTTTTCGTTGGATACCGCTTCTACGACAGCCAAAATTTCTTTGTTCATTTCTAATGCCCCAATTTAGCGGTTAGAATTTTGGAACTAGGTTGGCCTTGGAGATATTGCTAAGTGCAAAGGACTCGTCATTGCCATCTACGTTAAGTGTGATCAGTTCGCCTTCAACAGCGACAATGTCACCTTTCCACTTACGACGGTTACCCATCGCCATTTTTAATACTAAGCTAACTTCATGACCAATAAATTGTTGGTAATGTGCAGCTTTGAAGAGTGGTCTTTCCAATCCAGGGGAAGACACTTCTAAGTGGTAAGCAACAGTAATAGGATCTTCAACATCCATTACTGCACTAATCTGGCGGCTCACTTCAGCACAACCGTCTACATTAATACCATTTTCATGGTCAATAAACACGCGAAGTGTGGAGTGTGCACCAGCACGGATAAACTCTAAACCAACAAGTTCAAAGCCAATAGCTTGAACAGAAGGCTCAAGTAAGTCGGTTAATTGTGTCTCTAAAGCTGTCAAGACAACCCCCCGGAAACAAAAAAAGGGCATAAAGCCCAGTAAATACCTGAATGGTCATGTTTCAGATAATAAAAAACCCCGAATACGGGGTTTTTTATTACTGGACCCTGATTACTAAGATCATGCAAGCAAGAGTCTCAGTAAGAAAACAAACATTCAAAAATAAGAATAGTCTATTTTCAGGAAAGTGGTTGCGGGGGCCGGATTTGAACCAACGACCTTCGGGTTATGAGCCCGACGAGCTACCAAGCTGCTCCACCCCGCGTCCGATTCTGAACAGAGTATACCGTTCAGATGTTACTATTACAAGTAACCAGTATAATGGTGCCGAGAAGGGGACTTGAACCCCTACACCTTGCGGCACTAGCACCTCATGCTAGCGTGTCTACCAATTTCACCATCTCGGCTAAATCTTTACTTACTGAGATTTTTCACTTGTTGCTGGTGTTGTTTCAGCAGTGTTCTCAGTCGTTTTTTCTGCTGCAACTACTTTATCAGTAGAGATTGCAGTCTTTGGTTGTTCAACAGTTTGTGTTGTAACTGGAGCCGAAAGGTCGTCCCAACCACTTGTTTCTGCTGATTTCTTAGTACTGATATTGCCAAGTACAAGACTAATCGCAAAGAAAATGATTGCACAAAGTGTTGTCATTCGAGTTAGAAAATTTCCTGAGCCGCTAGAGCCGAACAAAGTTCCTGATGCACCAGCCCCGAATGAAGCTCCCATATCTGCGCCTTTACCTTGTTGAATCATTACTAGGCCAATTACACCAAGCGCAGCGACAAGATAAATCACAAGTAGAATTTCGTACATGGGTTCCACCTATGGTAAAATTGCTATACCGACTTTGCTTTAGCAGTGCCAGCGCATTCCTCTTATCTAGAGAGCGAATGAATACTAGCGAAACCCTGTGACAGTGACAAGTAATATTTACTCAAAAAGTGAATATTCCGAACCACTTGCACAACATTTAGCCAAAAACAAAGTCATCAAAATAAAAAGGCTGACTATATTTTATTAGCCAGCCTTCACCGTTATTAATAACACTTAAAGAATTAAGCAGTTATCAACAATTGCACTTAGCAGTTTTCTTTTACTGCTGTTGCAATATCTAATGCATATTGCTTAACATCAACTGCATTTTGGCCTTCAACCATAACACGAATCAATGGCTCTGTGCCTGACTTACGTAATAATACGCGACCATTATCACCTAATTTTTTCTCAACTGCTTGAGTTGCAGCAATAACAGCAGCTGATTGTAATGGATCGCTTTCACCTTTAAAGCGAACATTTTCTAGCACTTGTGGGAACATTGTCATGCCATCACTCAGCTCTTTTAAGCTCATTTTGCTAGATACAATAGAAGCCATAACTTGTAGACCCGCTACAATACCGTCACCGGTTGTTACTTTATCAAGTAAAATAACGTGGCCAGAGTTTTCAGCACCAATTAGCCAGTTACTTTTGATTAGCTCTTCCATTACATAACGGTCACCCACTTTTGCACGTACAAAAGGAATGCCTAGATTTTTAAGTGCAACTTCCATGCCCATATTGGTCATTAATGTACCAACCACACCACCTTTTAGCTCACCACAACGTAATGCATCACGAGCAATGATGTAAGCGATCTGATCACCATCAACTTTATTACCTAGCTCGTCAACCATGATCACACGGTCACCATCACCATCAAGTGCAATACCAAAGTCAGCTTTTTCTGCTAATACTTTAGCTTGTAATGCAGCAACATCTGTTGCACCTACTTTATCATTAATATTGACACCGTTAGGCTCGCAACCAATAGTAATAATTTCAGCACCTAGTTCACTAAATACTTTAGGCGCAATATGGTAAGTTGCACCATGGGCACAATCGACAACAATCTTAAAACCTTCAAGGCTTAAATGATTAGGGAATGTGCCTTTACAGAACTCAATATAACGACCTGCCGCATCATCAATACGGTAAGCTTTACCTAATAATGCAGACTCAACACACGTTAATGGTTTTTCCATTTCAGCTTCAATTGCAGCTTCAACGTCATCGGGTAACTTTGTACCTTGCGCAGAGAAGAATTTGATGCCGTTATCGTGATAAGGGTTATGTGATGCAGAAATCACAATACCCGCTTCAGCACGGAACGTGCGAGTTAAATAAGCAACAGCGGGTGTTGGCATTGGACCAGTAAAAGCCGCTTTTAGACCTGCAGCTGCAAGGCCTGCTTCTAATGCAGACTCCAACATGTAACCTGAAATTCGAGTATCTTTACCGATTAATACTTTTTTAGTACCCGTTTGTGATAATACACGACCAGCCGCCCAACCCAATTTCATTACAAACTCAGGTGTAATCGGACCTTCACCAACAAAACCACGAATACCATCAGTACCAAAGAACTTACGTTCAGCCATTTTACACTCCTAGCTTTCTTTTTTATAAGTATATTGATTGTAATTAGCTTAGTGCTTTTTGTTACAATCATTCACTGTAATAAGGTTATATCTGCATTATTTAGAATAATTCATCACCATATTACAGACTTTAATAACATCAATTGTCTCTTGTACGTCATGAACTCGAATTATTTGCGCACCTTTCATTGCTGCAATCGTCGCACATGCCAGACTGCCAGCAACACACTCAACGGGAGGCTTATTTAATAATTTCGAAATCATTGACTTACGAGACATTCCCGCTAATAGCGGCAAGCCAAACTGATGAAACTGTTCAAGTTGTGCTAATAGTTGATAATTATGCGCCACTGTTTTACCAAATCCAAAACCAGGATCTAATATAAGCTGTTGACGAGTAATCCCATGCTGTTCACAAGCTTGAATCCGTTCAATCAAAAATTGATTAACGTCTACAATCAAATCGTCATAGTTTGGATCGGACTGCATTGTACGCGGTTGGCCTTGCATATGCATCAAGCATATAGGAACATTTGCTTGTGCCGCAGCGTCTAATGCACCTAAATCTTGTAATGCGCGAACATCATTAATTAAATCAGCCCCCGCATTAACCGCTTCAGTCATCACTTGCGCTTTACTAGTATCAATTGAAATCCAACAATCAAACCGTTGTCGAATTGCCTCTATTACTGGAATAACACGAGCCAGTTCCGTCTCAACATTAACATCAGCCGCCCCTGGTCGCGTCGATTCACCACCAATATCAATGATCGTCGTGCCAGCCTCAATCATAGCTTCAACATGACGTAATGCGTGATCTAACTGGTGATATTTACCGCCATCAGAAAAAGAATCTGGCGTAATATTAACAATCCCCATCACTTGAGGCGTTGTAAGATCAAGAATCTTACTTTTACTGATTAGTTGCATATTATGACTCCGCAAATTTCAACAAAAAAAAACCCCGACCTAAGTCAGGGTTTTCTATTTACTTAGCAATTATGCTCGAGGCGTACTATCTGTATCATCTTTCTCAGATAGCGCATCGATACCGTCGCCAACTGGCTCATCAGGAGCAAGTTCAGTTTCAGGTGCATTTCGCAACGTATCGCCATCATCACTCCAGCCTTTTGGTGCTCGAATTTCAGCTTTACGTTCCATTAAGTCATCAATCTGACCTGCGTCAATGGTTTCATATTTCATCAATGCATCTTTCATTGCATGCATGATATCCATATTATCAACCAAAATCTGACGTGCGCGTTGGTAGTTACGATCAATCAGAATACGAACTTCAGTATCAATCAGCTTCGCTGTGTCATCAGACATATGCTTACTTTGTGTTACTGAACGACCAAGGAATACTTCACCTTCGTCTTCTGCGTACAATAATGGACCTAACTTGTCAGAGAAGCCCCACTGAGTCACCATCTTACGTGCAATATCAGTAGCGCGTTCAATGTCGTTTGATGCACCTGTTGATACTTTCTCACGACCATAGATAAGTTCTTCAGCCAGACGACCACCGTAAAGACTTGAAATCATAGATTCTAAGAATTCACGAGAATGACTTACACGATCTTGTTCAGGTAAGTACATTGTCACACCTAACGCACGACCACGTGGAATAATGGATACTTTGTACACAGGATCGTGATCCGGTACTAAGCGACCAATAATTGCGTGACCGGCTTCATGGTATGCCGTTGATGCTTTCTGATCTTCAGACATCACCATTGACTTACGCTCTGCGCCCATCATGATTTTGTCTTTTGCTAGTTCAAATTCAACCATTGAAACAGTGCGCTTATCACCACGAGCAGCAAACAACGCAGCTTCGTTAACAAGGTTTGCAAGATCGGCACCAGAGAAACCTGGTGTACCACGTGCAATCAATGATGGATTCACATCACCGTCTAGCGGTACTTTACGCATGTGAACTTTAAGAATCTGCTCACGACCACGTACATCTGGAAGACCAACAACAACTTGGCGGTCGAAACGGCCAGGACGAAGTAAAGCTGGGTCAAGTACATCGGGACGGTTAGTTGCGGCAATAACGATAATACCTTCATTACCTTCAAAGCCATCCATTTCAACCAGCATTTGGTTTAGTGTTTGTTCACGTTCATCATGACCACCACCAACACCAGCACCACGTTGACGACCTACAGCATCGATTTCATCGATAAAGATAATACAAGGCGCTGCTTTCTTCGCTTGTTCAAACATATCACGGACACGGGATGCACCCACACCGACAAACATTTCAACAAAGTCAGAACCAGAGATAGTAAAGAACGGTACTTTAGCTTCACCAGCAATCGCTTTTGCTAATAAAGTTTTACCCGTACCAGGAGGACCAACCATCAACACACCTGTTGGGATTTTACCACCTAGCTTTTGGAAACGGCTTGGATCACGTAAGTAATCAACCAATTCTTTAACGTCTTCTTTAGCTTCATCACAACCCGCTACATCAGCAAAGGTTGTTTTGATTTGGTCTTCACCCATCATACGTGCTTTAGATTTACCGAACGACATGGCACCTTTGCCACCACCGCCCTGCATCTGACGCATAAAGAAGATCCAAACACCAATTAGTAACAACATTGGGAACCACGAAATGAAGATTGAAGCTAAAAGGCTTGGTTCTTCAGGAGGTGTACCCGCAACAGCTACATTTGCGTTAATTAAATCGTCTAACAGTTTAGGATCATTTGCGACAGGTAAGTATGTTACATAGCTCGCATTATCACGTTTGGTTACAGTGATTTCACGATCATTGAATCGTACTTCCTTTATCTGATCCTGACCGATTTGACGGACAAATGTCGTATAATCGACTTGGCCTTTGGTACTATTACTATTGGTTCCGAAACTCTGGAATACAGACATAAGAACAACAGCAATGACCAGCCATAAAATCAAGTTTTTTGCCATGTCACTCAAGGTGTTAACCTCGCGATAACTAAAAGATGAATGTAGATTACTACAGTTTGTAACCTGTAGCCACAATATAGACTTCACGCGAACGATCTCGCGAGGAATCTGGTTTACGAATTTTGACCACTTTAAACATGCTACGAATATCAGCGAGATATTGGTCAAAGCCTTCGCCTTGGAAAACTTTTACCGTAAAACTGCCATTCGGTGCAAGTACTTGTCGACACATATCTAATGCAAGTTCAACAAGGTACATAGCTCGAGGTTGGTCGGATGCAAGATTACCACTCATATTAGGTGCCATATCAGACATTACCACATCGACCATTTCTGGTTTAATGCGTGCCAATAAAGCATCTAATACTGCTTCTTCACGGAAATCACCTTGAAGGAAACTAACTCCAGGTAGTGAATCCATTGGTAAAATATCACAAGCGATGACCTGTCCATCATCACCTACAATTTCTGCCGCATACTGTGACCAACCACCAGGTGCAGCACCAAGGTCAACTACAGTCATGCCAGGTTTTAATAATTTATCTTTATTTTGAATTTCTTCAATTTTAAAGAAAGCACGAGAACGATAACCTCGTTTCTGCGCTTCTTGTACATATTTATCGTCAAAATGTTCTTTTAACCACCGGCCGGAGCTAGCGGATTGTTTTTTTCTACTCATGCTAAACCTAATGCGTTGCCATACTTAGTAAGTATACGTCGGCTAAAGACTTTATCGCACCTAATTCACTAGATTGCGCCCTAAAAATGTGCAGTGCAACATAATCACTGTAAATTTTCCGACTCTCATCTATTAAACAAATTAGTCTTCTAGACTAGATGGCGGTAGAATGTCGCGTTTTCAACCCTTGTAACTAAAAAAATAGAGTCATCATGAATCTAAGCACAAAACAAAAGCAATTCTTAAAAGGTCTAGCTCACAACCTAAAACCTGTTGTTCTTATGGGTGCGAATGGTCTTACTGAAGCAGTATTAGCCGAAATCGACCTTGCTCTAAACCACCACGAACTGATTAAAGTAAAAGTAGCGTCTGAAGATCGTGAAACTAAACTTTTAATCGTTGATGCTATTATTCGCGAAACTAAAGCGGAAAAAGTACAAGTGATTGGTAAAACTTTAGTGATTTACCGCCAAAGCGAAGATCGTAAAATCGAACTTCCTCGCAAATAAAAAAGGCCGCCTAGCGGCCTTTTTTATTGCTGTCGTTGGCAATAATTTCTTTTTGCTAACGACAAACTCTACCGTTATTAATAAGTTAACGCTTATTTGTCAAACATAGTCTATATTTTTAGTTACGACAAACAGCAATTAATTATTAAACGTATTGTACATCCATGATTTCAAATTCTTTTAAACCACCTGGGGTTGTAATTTGAACTTCATCACCGACTAATTTACCAATTAAACCGCGTGCAATCGGTGAGTTTACTGATATCAAGTTTTGCTTAATATCGGCCTCATCATCACCCACGATACAATATGTCATTTCTTTATCACTATCTAAATCTAATAGTTTGATAGTCGTACCAAAAATAACTTTGCCCGTATTCGCTAATGTTGTTACATCAATCACTTGAGCAACAGATAGTTTGTATTCAATATCACGAATTTGCGCTTCACAAATACCCTGTTCTTCACGTGCAGCATGGTACTCAGCGTTTTCCTTTAAGTCACCAAGTTCGCGAGCTTCAGCAATTGCTTGAGAAATCAGCGGACGACGCTTCAATAACACCTCAAGTTCTTTTAGTAGCTTCTGTTCACCGCGAACAGTCATTGGTACTTTTTCCATAAATAAATAGCCTCTGTAACCTGATAGCGCTCGCCAATTTCAGGTAAAAATAGTCAACCTAACATTGAGCTAGCCTGACAGAATAAAAATGATTTGGTTTATTTTAAACAAAGATGACCCAGAGATCATCATTGATAAATGATAATCCGCATTTAACTGTTATTTATCGACGAATTATTTTGTTATACCGCGATTAAAACACCAAAGCTGAATATTGACGATAATAATAATCAGTATTTATTTGTTGTTAGCGCTTACTATCCCTTCTGGCTTTATCTCTAAATACAAAAAAGACACCTTGCTTAATCAACATTAAAAAGCGCGTCAAATCACACTATTTGAAATAAAAATATTTTTTTTAAGCATAAAAAATATATTAATTTCTAAATAGAGCTAAAATATAAAAAATAATTAGAACTTTTACTTATTATAATAACACACTGATTAATAAAATAATAAACGACAAAAAAAACCTAAAAATGCTGCATGTAAACTATTTTTCAGTTTTTTTTACTAACATATTATCAATGACACAAGTAAAAAGAACGCCATAGCATTCAGCATCGAAATGCAACTTATAAAAAAACTATATATAAAGGATTCGGCAATGAACAAGAACCTAATTGCTCTAGCAGTAGCAGCAGCGACTTTCTCTGGCGCAGCATCAGCAGCAACAGTTTATTCAGACGACACTTCTAGCCTAGCTATCGGCGGCCGTGTAGAAGCTCGCGCTCAAGGCTTAAATGGTAATATTCAAGATACTTCACGTGTTCGTGCAAACATCGATGCAAAAACAAAAATCAACGATGACCTTACTGCACTTGGTTTCTGGGAACGTGAATACAAAACAGACCAATCAGCAACTGATGGCGAACATAACGACAGCAACTCAGCTGATGGCGAAACTGATTACAACCGTTACCTATATGTAGGTGTTAAGAGCAACACTTATGGCCAAATCGTTTACGGTAAGGCTGACGGCTCTCTAGGTATGCTAACTGACTTTACCGATATCATGGAATACTATGGTAACGAAGCAGGTAATAAAATTGCGGCTGCTGACCGTACATCAAACAACCTAGCTTACACAGGTACTTTCGGTGGTTTAACTGTTAAAGCTAACTACGTTGCTAATGGTAAAACTGACGATAGCCAGAAAAATACTACTGGTTATTCTGTTGCAACTAAATATGATTTCAATAACGGTCTAGCTATGGGTGTTGGTTACGGCCAACAGAAAAACCAAGGCGACAACATTCAAAACAATCTAGATGCAAACCAAACTTTCGCATCAGTATCTTACACTATGGGTGATTTATACGTTGCTGGTCTATACCAATACGCACGTAACGTAGGTTACTTATATTCAGCAGACGATGCTACAAATACTGATTACCAAGGTTTCTCTCTAGCTTCTGCTTACACAATCAATAAAGTTGTTCTACGTTCTACATATAACTTTATGGAAAACACAGATTCAAACAACAAGATGGCAAATGCGCTAGACTTTGATGCTACCTACTTCTTTACTCCTAACTTCCGCGCTTACGCAGGTTACACTATTAACCTACTAAACAAAGCAAATGCAGAGAAGATTACAGCAAATCCTTCAGCATCTCTATATGACGACCAATTCGCTCTAGGTGCTCGTTACGACTTCTAATTTTAATAATTAAAAGTGTACTAAAAAAGCGTCGACTTCGGTCGGCGCTTTTTGTTATTTAATCGTAACTGAACACTTAGGCGGTACATTTTTACTAAAGACATTAAAAAAGCTATCATTACAATTAACTCTATTTATACAATTGTATTCTGATATGCTAAAACGACTTATTTGCTCAGCCTTGCTATTAACAAGCATGCCTTCATTTGCTGCATTTTCGCCTCAGCAAGCCCTCAAGCAATTACCGACAGGTAGTGACGCCTCACTATTAGTTGTTAACCCAACGACCAATAAAGTCATCTACCAGCACCAAGCAAGCCATTTACAAGCCCCAGCGAGTACACAAAAGCTATTAACTGCACTTGCAGCTAAATTGTATTTAGGTAATGACTTCCGTTTTAGCACTAACCTTGAGACTCAAGGTAATAATGTTATTTTAGACTTTAATGGTGATCCAACATTAAAAAGCACTGATATTGCTAATCTGCTGCGCCAACTCAAACAGCAAGGTACAAACACCATCAAAGGCAATCTTTACCTTAATGGTGGCCATTTTACAGGCTTTGAACATGCCGTTGGCTCACCATGGGATATGCTGACACAATGCTACAGTGCGCCATCAAGCAGTATTACGTTAGAACATAACTGTTTTGAGGGGGCGTTATATTCAAATATGGCCTTTGGTGCTAAAACACGTTTAAATATTCCAAGCCATCAACCAGTAACGGCAACAAATGATGCTATTGTAGTAACGAAAGCTCAGCAAAAAGAACAATTATGTGAATTATCATTACAAGCAAATGATAGCAACCACTACCATATCACGGGTTGTATTCAACCAAAGAAAGATCCACTACCACTTCGGTTTGCAGTTCAAAATACCACGTTGTATTCAACAGCAATTATTAAGCAGCAATTAAAACGTGCAGGTATACATTTAGACGGTAAAATTTTACGTAATGACACCATTACAGGAAAGATTGTTGCCACTCATCAATCAGCACCGTTAACCACTCTGCTGTATATTATGCTTAAACGCTCAGATAATTTATTTGCCGATAACCTTGCGAAAACCATGGGCGCTAAATTCTTTAATCAAGCAGGTAGTTATACCAATGGTGTAGCTGCTATTAAGGCAATTCTAAAACAAAAAGCCAATATTGATTTATCAAACACCATCATGGTTGATGGCTCAGGTTTATCACGCAATAATCGTTTAAATACGCATGATTTAATGGAAGTGCTTACTTACATTTATCATCACCCTAAACTAGGATTAATGACCGATTTACCCGTTGCAGGCAAAAGTGGCACCCTTCAATATCGTAAAAGCGTCCGTAACGCACCATTAAAAGATCATATTATTGCTAAAACAGGATCGTTATTTGGTACTTATAACCTTGCAGGTATTATTAAAACCAAATCAGGTCAACCATTATTGTTTGTACAGTTGGTCACCAACTATTACCCAACTGCGGCTGAAGTAAAAAACAGTCCACTGCCACCAATCAATCAATTTGAAAAGCAATACTATACATCTCTGTATAATAATTACTGATTCACTGTCGCTGTTATTAAGCGAATCGTAACAACTAAAAAGCCCCATTTATTGACGATACCTTAAAAAGTAGTTATCAATAAATGGGGCTTTTTTTTATCTTTAATAACAGCAGTTATGACCATTAATCACATATTCAGCATCAAGTACCACAATTAATGGCCTAAAGCTAAAATCCAATTAATAGTACTAAAATAAATAACCATTCCCGTAATATCCACCATTGATGCTAGCACCGGACTTACAAGTACCGCTGGATCTAAATTAAATGCACGCGCAATTAGCGGTAATAACCCACCAGCACTAGTCGATACCACGACTTGAATAGAAATAGCAATACCAATGGCTAGCGCAACCATATAAAGACTGATCCCTGTGGGTAATAGCACATGACCACTAAAAAAGACCACCCGCCCAACGATCACAGCAGCTAACCCAATAGCAATCACTAGCGACACTCGAAATTCTTTCCATAATACCGCTATCCAGTCACGGGATCGTATTTCATCCATCGCTAATGCGCGTACCACTAACGTTGCCGCTTGTGATCCGGTATTCCCTCCCGCAGCTGCAATCACGGGCATGTAAATAGCCAACAAGACTAACTGGCTCAATGTATCTTGATAATGAGAAATAATCAGCCCAGATACAATCCCCATCAGCGCTAGGCCAACAATCCAACCTATACGTTCGCGCACATGGTTAAAGACACTATTTTGTAAATAATGTCCCACAGGTTCAACTTCAGAGCAGATCAAACCTAGCCCGTTAGCGAGTTGGCGCACTTTGACATCTTCTTTACGTTCATCAAGCCGATCAAGTAATAATTGAACATGGCGTAAAGGACATTCATGAAGCATAACTAAGGCTTCAGACAAGGGCATTTTAGCTAATAATTGTGCTTGCTCATCTAAATCATATTTTAGAAAAGCATTACGCACAGCCAGTGCATCACGTTGATCTAAGTGGGCACCTGTTGCGGCAGCATAGGCTGCAAAATTCATTACTGTCATGGCGTTTTATCCGGTTAACTGATACTCAAACAAGAGTAATAAGTAGCGACCGTCGCAATTTAAAACTTGAACCACACAATTTCAGGCATGCCATTAGGCCTACCGCGAATAACAGCCATTAAGCGACTGATAGTGAGGGTATTCAATAATTAAATTGCACTGAAATATAAACGGGAAAATCGAGGAAGAATGTCGTGGATAGGCTATCGCACAAAAAGAAGGACATAGTATTCCGAGCCTGGCAGCACGGAACTGTTACGAATACCGTTACTAGGCTTGATTTTCCACCATCATACTCGGGGGCTGGTCGGTATCGTTCACTTACATCTCCAAAAATATATCGCCTACTGCGACGACTGCATTGTACGCTATTAGTACATTGCTGCAACTAAATCTGGCCTTTTCTAAAACACAAAAAGCAATAACATTAATAGTTAACTCTTTCAGGTATCGCGTAATTTAAAATAATGCCATAAAAAATAAAAAGCCGATCATTTTCATGATCGACTTCTTAACAATGACACCATCAGTGCTATTTTATAACCGATAACAATTCTGCTATGTGGTTATTTGATCATTGCATGTAGCTCTTGAATAGAGGTTACCGTATTACGATCATCGGCAGTATGCGCCAAACAAGCAGCAAAACCAGCATTCAAGGTTGTGGTGTAATTTACCTTCTCAGCGAGAGCACTACGACGTAGTACTTTTGAATCTTCAATTGCTTGACGACCTTCCGCTGTATTAACAATGTAGGTGTATTCATTATTCTTAATACGGTCAAGAATATGAGGACGACCTTCATGTACTTTGTTAACTAAACGAGGATTAATACCCGCTTCACCTAAGATAATCGCGGTACCGTGAGTCGCATCAAGTTGATAACCAAGTTTGATTAATTTAGACGCTAAATCAACCACACGTTTCTTATCCCCTTCACGTACTGATAGTAGTGCTCGACCACCTTCAGGGTACTCTTTTCCACAACCTAGTTCAGCTTTAGCAAACGCTTCTGCAAACGTATTACCAATACCCATTACTTCACCTGTTGAGCGCATTTCTGGGCCTAACAATGGGTCAACACCTGGGAATTTATTAAACGGCAATACCACTTCTTTTACTGAGTAATACGGTGGAATAACTTCTTTCGTAAAACCTTGTGATTGCAGTGATTGCCCCGCCATTACACGTGCCGCAATTTTTGCAACAGGTACGCCAGTTGCTTTTGACACAAAGGGTACTGTACGCGCAGCACGAGGGTTAACTTCAATTAAGTAAACTTCGTTATCTTTAACGGCGAACTGAGTATTCATTAACCCGCGAACCCCAAGTTCAAACGCCAAGTTCTTCACTTGCTCACGCATCACGTCTTGGATTTCTTTGCTCAGCGTATAAGCTGGCAATGAACAGGCTGAGTCACCAGAGTGAACACCCGCTTGCTCAATGTGCTCCATGATGCCAGCAATAACAACTTGTTCCCCATCACAAATCGCATCAACGTCAACTTCAATGGCATCATCAAGGAAACGGTCAAGCAATACAGGAGATTCGTTTGAAACGCTAACAGCTTCATTAAAGTAACGACGTAAATCTTGCTCATCGTATACAATTTCCATTGCGCGACCACCAAGTACATACGATGGGCGTACAACTAACGGGAAACCGATGATTTTTGATTTCTCAATCGCCTGTTCCATCGTCGTAACTGTTGCGTTTTCTGGTTGTAATAAACCTAAACGGTCAACAGCTTGCTGGAAACGTTCACGATCTTCAGCGCGGTCAATGGCATCAGGGCTAGTACCGATAATTGGCACACCAGCCGCTTCTAATGCGCGAGCAAGTTTAAGTGGTGTTTGACCACCGTATTGAACAATCACACCTTTAGGTTTTTCAACACGTGCAATCGCTAATACATCTTCCAGAGTGACGGGTTCAAAGTATAAACGGTCTGAAGTATCGTAGTCAGTTGATACCGTCTCAGGGTTACAGTTAACCATGATAGTTTCATAACCATCTTCACGTAATGCTAGTGATGCATGAACACAACAGTAATCAAATTCAATACCTTGACCGATACGGTTAGGGCCACCACCAAGAATCATGATCTTTTCTTTAGTGGTTGGATTTGCTTCACATTCCTCATCGTATGATGAGTACATGTAAGCCGTGTCTGATGAAAACTCAGCTGCACAAGTATCAACACGCTTGTACACTGGGTGAATATTAAATTGGTCACGCAGTTTACGAATTTCAGCTTCAGCAACACCAAGTAGTTTCGCTAAACGTGCATCTGCAAAACCTTTACGTTTTAGGCTACGCAGTGCTTGCTCATTTAAGCCCGCAAAACCTGCCGCTTTAACGCGTGCTTCATCTTTAATAATGTCTTCGATTTGAACCAAGAACCAGCGGTCAATACCGGTTAGATTAAAGATACCATCAACAGACATCCCCGCACGGAACGCATCGCCGATATACCAAATACGCTCAGCACCCGCGGCTTTTAATTCATAACGAATTTTACTCATTGCATCCGGTTCTTCAAGATCAACCATCTCATCAAAACCGTTAGCACCCACTTCGAGGCCACGTAATGCTTTGTGTAATGACTCTTGTTGGTTACGACCAATAGCCATTACTTCGCCCACCGACTTCATCTGGGTGGTAAGACGGTCATTGGCACCGACAAACTTTTCAAAGTTAAAACGTGGAATTTTCGTTACAACATAATCGATAGTCGGTTCAAATGACGCAGGGGTTGCACCACCTGTAATATCATTCATCAGTTCATCAAGGGTAAAACCAATCGCCAGTTTTGCCGCTATTTTAGCAATAGGGAAACCCGTCGCTTTAGATGCTAATGCTGATGAACGAGAAACACGTGGGTTCATCTCGATGATAACCATACGGCCATCTTCAGGATTGATACCAAACTGAACGTTTGAACCACCCGTTTCAACACCAATCTCACGTAATACTGCTAGCGATGCATTACGCATTAGCTGGTATTCTTTATCGGTTAATGTTTGCGCTGGCGCAACCGTGATTGAGTCACCCGTGTGAATCCCCATCGGGTCAAAGTTTTCAATCGCACACACGATGATACAGTTGTCGTTCTTATCACGAACCACTTCCATCTCATATTCTTTCCAGCCAATCAGTGATTCATCAATCAACAATTCACTTGTTGGTGATAAATCTAGACCGCGAGAACAGATTTCTTCAAATTCTTCTTTATTGTATGCAATGCCACCACCAGTACCACCCATCGTAAATGACGGACGAATAATACAAGGGAAACCTACCATATCGAGCACTTTATACGCTTCTTCCATGGTGGTTGCAGTATCAGCACGAGGACACTCAAGGCCAATCGCTTTCATTGCTTTATCAAAACGAGAGCGGTTTTCAGCTTTATCAATTGCGTCAGCTGTTGCACCAATCATTTCGACATTAAATTCTTTTAATACGCCATACTTTTCAAGATCTAAGGCACAGTTAAGCGCAGTTTGGCCACCCATCGTTGGCAATACTGCATCAGGACGTTCTTTTTCGATGATCTTGCGTACTACTTCCCAGTGAATAGGCTCTATATATGTAGCATCCGCCATATCAGGGTCGGTCATGATCGTTGCAGGGTTAGAGTTAACCAGAATAACGCGGTAACCCTCTTCACGCAGCGCTTTACATGCTTGTGCACCAGAGTAGTCGAATTCACACGCTTGACCGATAACAATCGGACCAGCACCTAAGATTAATACACTTTTAATGTCAGTACGTTTTGGCATTTTTTACTACTCCCGGTTTAAGCGCTGTGTTTCTTAATTAATTCGATAAAGTGATCAAATAGTGGTGCTGCATCATGAGGACCAGGGCTTGCTTCAGGGTGGCCTTGGAAACTAAATGCAGGCTTGTCGGTACGATGGATACCTTGTAGAGAGCCATCAAACAGGGATTTATGTGTTGCACGTAAATTATCAGGCAATGTTGCTTCATCAGCGGCAAAACCGTGGTTCTGGCTAGTGATCATTACCACATCACGTTCAAGATCTTTTACTGGATGGTTTGCACCATGGTGACCAAATTTCATTTTCACCGTTTGAGCACCACTCGCCAAAGCTAAAATCTGGTGCCCAAGACAGATACCAAAAATAGGTAAGTTCTTATCTAGAAATACTTTGGTCGCTTCAATCGCATAAGTACATGGCGCAGGATCGCCAGGACCATTTGATAAGAAAACGCCATTTGGATTTAATGCTAACACTTCTTCCGCTGTTGTTTGCGCAGGAACAACCGTTAGACGGCAGCCACGATCAACCAGCATACGTAAAATATTGCGTTTAGCACCAAAGTCATAGGCAACAACATGGTACGGTAGCTCACTGTCATCTTTCGCTGCGGGTAAACCGCCCGTTAATGTCCATGAACCTTGCTTCCAACTATATGTTTCAGTTGTAGTCACCTCTTTCGCTAAATCCATGCCTTTAAGACCGGGAAATGCTTGAGCTTGAGCGAGTGCCGCAGCTTCATCAAGATGGTCACCTGCAACGATACAACCGTTTTGAGCGCCTTTTTCACGTAGAATTCGCGTTAATTTGCGAGTATCAATATCAGCGATACCGACAATATTTTGCGATTTAAGATAGTCAGAAAGGGATTGTTCACTGCGGAAATTAGAGGCGATAAGAGGAAGATCACGAATTACCAAACCTTGAGCATGAATTGCCGTTGATTCTTCGTCTTCAGTATTAGTGCCGGTGTTGCCAATATGGGGATAGGTAAGAGTAACGATCTGTTGCGAGTAAGAGGGGTCAGTGAGAATTTCCTGATACCCCGTCATCGAGGTATTAAAAACAACTTCACCAACAGCCGAACCATCTGCCCCAATGGACACGCCGCGGAACACTGTCCCATCTTCAAGGACTAACAGCGCAGATTTGCTCAAGACAACCTCCAAAAAATAAAAATGCAATTAAAACAGATAAATTTGCAACTACCCATTCCATTTAACGCCAAAAACCCTTAACTACTGATTTTTGACAAATTGCGCAAATTCTATGGATCAGTTAGCAATCTGTCAACATTTAACCGTAATTAAATTTAAAAAATCACACACAATCACCACTTTCTGGCTCAAACACTGTAAATAACAACTTTCATTGCAGGTTTAGGACTATCGAACAACATTAGTTAAAATGTAATCGATTGCCTAGGTTGCAAATACGTTAATCTAAATTAAAATCACACGCAAACGATAAAATAACCAAACTTAAGTAATACAAACAATCAAAAATAATCAAAACAAGCACCAAACGCTAATTATTACAACAAAAGCCAGCGTTATTTCAGCCTTTTACTCTAGTTGATATTTCAAACAACAACCTTACCTCCACAGTGACAATTTATGCATAACTATCCTGTTAATTTACATAAACAACAATGGTGTTCTTATTAATTTAGATATAAAAAAACCTGCCATTAGGCAGGTTATCGACAGTTATTGATGTGCTTTTTATAATCGATCTAAATCAAGTACATCAGTCATAGTATAAAAACCCATTTGTTTTTGGTTTAACCATGCCGCTGCACGTACTGCACCATTGGCAAATGTCATTCTATCAGTCGCTTTGTGGGTAATTTCAACTCGCTCACCAATATCAGCAAACATTGCGGTATGTTCGCCCACAATATCGCCAGCTCGAATAGTTGCAAAACCAATCTCATCACGACTGCGTTCACCTGTAATGCCTTCACGTGAATACACAGCAACATCACTGAGCTTGTTCCCCATCGCTCCCGCAATTGCTTCCCCCATACCAATGGCTGTTCCTGATGGTGCATCAACTTTATGGCGATGATGTGCTTCAATGATCTCAACATCACAATAGTCACCCATCACTTTGGCAGCTTTCTCTAGCAATTTAAACACCAGGTTAACACCGACACTGTAATTAGGCGCCATAACAACAGCTATCTGCTCCGCGGCAGTATCAATCAATTGACGTTGTGACTCAGTGAAACCGGTTGTGCCAATAACAATTTTTTTATGATGTTGCAAACACAATTCAAGGTTAGCGAGCGTCACAACGGGTGCCGTGAAATCAATTAACACATCAAAGTCATCAATTGCTTGACGTAAATCGTCAATAATCATTACATTCGCTAAACCAATACCCGCTAATTCTCCAGCATCGGCCCCTACCAAGCTTGAACCAGCACGCTCAGTTGCAACCGTTAATGTCGTTGCATTTGATAATGCAGTGGCTTTAATTAGTTGACGCCCCATTCGTCCGGCTGCACCGGCTATCGCAATTCTGACCATTAACGTGCATCTCCTACACTATTCATAATAATATGTTCCACTGTAGCTTGTTGACTATGATAAAAAAAGCCCCAGTTTTCACTGAGGCTCATCGTTAACTAACAAACACTGTCTTAGATATTTTTCACTTGTAATTCTCGTGGTACTTCAAAGAACATGTTTTCTTCTCGACCGGATAATTCTTCAACATCAGCGGCATTAGTGAGCTGTTTAATTCGTGTAATGATTTGGTTCACTAACTCTTCAGGCGCTGAGGCCCCCGCAGTAACACCCACGACATTCAGACCTTCAAGCCATTGTGGATCAATATCTTCAGCACTATCAGTTAAATAAGCAGGTGTACCTAATTTCACTGCAAGTTCACGTAATCGATTTGAATTTGATGAATTTTTAGAACCGACAACAATCATAGCATCAACAGTTGCAGCCATTTCACGCACCGCATCTTGACGATTTTGGGTTGCATAACAGATGTCATCTTTACGCGGGCCTTGAATCTCTGGAAACACCTGGCGTAGACGATCAATAACATCAGCAGTTTCATCAACCGATAACGTTGTTTGACTAACAAAATGCAAGTTTGACGGATCTTTTACGACGAGCATATCGACATCTTCTGGTTTTTCAACCAAATACATACCACCGTCATGATTAGCATATTGTCCCATGGTGCCTTCCACTTCAGGATGACCCGCATGACCAATTAATACCACTTCCATCGCTTTACGGCTTGCACGTGCAACTTCCATATGAACTTTAGTCACTAACGGACAGGTTGCATCAAAGACCGTTAATTGACGTGCTTTCGCTTCATTCCTAACCGCTTGTGATACCCCATGAGCTGAGAAGATAACAATATTGTCGTCAGGCACTTCGGTTAGATTCTCGACAAAAATAGCACCGCGCTGCTTTAGCCCTTCAACAACGAAACGGTTATGAACCACTTCATGACGCACGTAAATAGGTGGCTGATACATTTCTAATGCACGTTCAACAATGCTAATCGCACGATCAACACCAGCACAAAAACCACGGGGATTTGCGAGTAAGATTTTCATCAATAATGGCTCTTAACGTTCAATGGAGACAACTTCGACCTCAAAGGTAACTGTTTTGCCTGCTAATGGATGATTAAAATCAACGGTGACAGAATCACCCACTACTTGTGTAATTATTCCAGGAATATCATGTCCATCAGGGCCAGTAAAAGCGATAATACGCCCCACTTCAGCGGGAGTATCAGCACTAAACTTACTCAATTCGACATGGTGAATATTATTGGGATTTGAAGGGCCAAAAGCATCTTCAGGCGCTAAATCAAACTGTTTTTTTTGTCCCGCTGCTAAACCTAATAAACATTTTTCAAAGTTCTCAGTTAAACTACCATCACCGATACGAAAAATGACCGGTTTAGCATTAGCGAACGTCGATTCAGCCACCGTCCCATCAGCTAATTTGATTGAGAAGTGCATCAACACTTCACTATTATCCTTGATCACTGACATATATTATTCCCTACTCTTAGTTACTACTATTTAACAACAAAGTGCCGCGGGTATCAACGTATGGACACTAGGGTTTTATCGCTACTCACGAATAACAATCCGCTTTCAAACCTCAACTCGTCTTTTTCAAGCTGCTTAATAGATATAATATTACGCCACAAAAAATAGCCACATCGGCTAAATTGAAAATAGCAAAGTGATGGTTTTTATAATGAAAATCTAGAAAATCAATCACAAATCCATACTGTATACGATCAAAAAGATTACCCAGTGCGCCGCCAATAATAAAAGCACAACCAATATTATGTGCCGTTTGAGTAATTGAAGCCTGTCGCATTTTATAACTTAAAAAACCACAAGCAACGACAGCAATCAGGGCTAACAACCATCGTTGCCAACCGCCTTCAGTACTAAGAAAGCTAAACGCGGCCCCCGTATTATGAACATAATACAGATTAATAAATGGCAATACCGTAATCGGCGTTGAGCCATTAACCGTCATTGTGCCAATAATAAAAACCTTACTCAGGTAATCAATCATAAAAATAATTATGGCCAACCATAGCCAGCGAAGGCCTGAGCGTTGATCAAATTTTGAGTGTAACTTTACGTTAGACATTTGATACTCCTTAATGATGCCATAGGAGCGCCGCGACAACCTGGCAGCGTTACTACCTGCAATGTGTTATTTCCAAACATAAACCATCAGAATATTAATCAAAAAAAAACGCCACCAGTCAAAACAGGTAGCGTTTTATTTTAATAACGAATTAAAACTTAGTGAGCTTTAACTGCTTTATCAGCTTTAAAGCCATCAAGAATTAACAATACAGCACCCAAACAAATGGCTGAATCGGCAATATTAAATGCAGGCCAATGATAACTACCGTAATAGAAATCAAGAAAATCGACCACAAAACCATGGTAAAGGCGATCAAATAAGTTACCTAACGCGCCACCAATGATCAACGCATACGCAATATTAGCCATTTTATTGGTTACTGGCGTACGACGCATCCACAATGTTAATAAGCCACAAACACCAAACGCAATCGCTGCAAACAACCATCGTTGCCAACCACCCGCACTACTTAAAAAACTAAATGCGGCACCAGTATTGTGCACATACAGTAAATTAAAAAACGGCGTGATCTCAATCCGGTTTGGCCAGCCATAGCCCATCGTGTCCATCACCAATAGCTTAGTGCCATTGTCGATAATAAATACCAGAATCGCTAACCATAGCCAGCGAATACCCGATTGTTTAAGCGTCAACGCTTGCTGAGGTGCTGAATTAGTCATTAGGCAAATTTACGCTCTTCGCCGTCGCCATCGATGTTAGTTACACAACGACCACACACTTCTTCGTGTCCAGCAATAGTGCCTACATCAGCAACATGGTGCCAACAACGCTCACACTTCGCCGCTTCAGAAGCATTCACTGTCACAAATAATCCTTCGATATCTGTTTCTTGTGCGCCTTCAGGCTTGCTATCAGCAACCACAACGTGTGCTTTTGATGTTAGCAATACAAAACGTAATTCGTCTTCTAGCTTATTCAGTTTAGCGGCAAGCTCTGCATTTGCAGCTAGCGTTACTTCTGCTTGTAGTGAACCACCGATAACTTTTTCGCTACGTGCAGTTTCAAGTAACTTGTTCACAGCACCACGAACTTGTTGAATCTCAGCCCAGAAATCGTTGTTTAGCTCTTCATTTTCAGCAAGACCGAATAAACCGTCGAACCACTCACCAGTAAACACGAATTGATCACGCTTACCTGGCATTTCGTTCCAGATTTCATCGGCTGTGAATGACATGATAGGTGCCATCCAACGAACAAGTGCTTCTACGATATAGTAAAGCGCAGTTTGACAACTACGTTGTGCATGACCACCACGTTTTGCTGTGTACTGACGGTCTTTAATCACGTCTAAGTAGAAAGAACCCATTTCCACTGAACAGAACTGCATTAAACGCTGAGTTACTGTGTGTAGATTGTAGTCTTCGTATGCTTTAACGATCTCTTCTTGAGCCGCCATTGCACGACCTACAGCCCAGCGATCCAGTGCAACCATTTCTTCAACAGGCACACAATCAGTTTCAGGATTGAAGCCATTTAAGTTAGCAAGGAAGAAACGTGCAGTGTTACGAATACGACGGTAAGCATCTGCTGAACGCTTAAGAATTTCGTCAGAAACAGCCACTTCACCCGTGTAGTCAGTTGATGCAACCCATAGACGAAGAATATCAGCGCCAAGCTTGTTAGTGACATCTTTCGGTGCAACCACGTTGCCCACTGATTTCGACATCTTACGGCCTTGACCATCAACCACGAAGCCGTGTGTTAACACTTGCTTGTACGGGGCTTTGTCTTTCATCGCTACAGATGAAATCAATGATGACTGGAACCAACCACGGTGTTGATCTGAACCTTCTAGGTAAAGATCTGCTGAATGACCATGAAATTCAGGACGGCTATCAACCACAGAGAAATGGGTAACACCTGAGTCAAACCATACATCAAGAGTATCAAGTACTTTCTCGTAAATCGCTGCATCTTCTGCGCTCATTACGTCAGTCAGTTCTAGATCCCACCAAGCTTGAATACCCTTTTGCTCAACAAGCTGTGCTACTTTTTCAATTAGCTCAGATGTTTGTGGGTGAAGCTCTTGCGTTTCTTTATGGATAAATAAGGCAATTGGCACACCCCAAGTACGTTGACGAGAGATACACCACTCAGGGCGACCTTCGATCATACCTTCGATGCGGCTTTGGCCCCATTCAGGCATCCATTGTACGCTCTTGATTTCTCCTAATGCTTTTGCACGCAGACCAGCTTTCTCCATTGAGATAAACCACTGTGGCGTTGCACGGAAGATAATTGGCGTTTTATGGCGCCAGCAATGTGGGTAGCTGTGAGTGATCTTAGAGAAATGTAATAATGAACCATGTTCACGTAATACATCTACAACCACTTCGTTTGCTTTAAATACGTGTTGACCAGCAAAGATCTCAGTATCAGGTAAGTAAACACCGTTACTACCTACAGGGTTAGCAATTTCAAGATTGTATTTTTGACCTACCACGAAGTCTTCTTGACCGTGGCCAGGTGCAGTATGTACACAACCTGTACCAGATTCAGTGGTAACGTGATCAGCAAGCACAACTGGTACATCAAAGCTGTAGAATGGGTGATTAAAGCGCATTAGCTCTAATTCTTCACCTTTACAGAAACCTAGGATTTCTGACTCTTCAAAGCCAACACGTGCCATTACTTCTTTTACAAGCTCTGCCGCTACGATTAAACGTTGTGGTTGAGTGTGTACATCTGTAACAGGTGTTTGTACCAATGCGTATTCAAGATCAGCACTCACAGCAACACCGCGGTTAGCAGGCATTGTCCATGGTGTCGTTGTCCAAATAACAATCGACACGTCGCCTTCACCTTGGTCAGCAACACAGCCAAACTTCGCTAATACCGCAGCTTCGTCTACCGCTTTAAATTTAACGTCGATAGATAGCGATACTTTATCTTGGTATTCAACTTCAGCTTCAGCCAATGCAGAACCACAATCAGTACACCAATGAACAGGTTTAAAACCTTTAAGTAGGTGATCTTTATCTGCGATTTTACCTAGTGCACGAATGATGTTCGCTTCAGTGCCGAAATCCATTGTACGGTATGGCTTGTCCCACTCACCTAGAACACCTAGACGCATGAAACTTTCTTTTTGACCTTCAACTTGGCCTGCCGCGTAAGCACGACATTTCTCGCGGAATTCAGCTGCCGTTAATTTTTGACCCGGCTTACCAAATTTCTTTTCTACCATTAATTCAATTGGTAGACCGTGACAGTCCCAACCTGGGATATACGGTGAATCAAAGCCAGAAAGCGTCTTTGATTTAATAATAATATCTTTAAGAATCTTGTTTAACGCGTGACCGATGTGAATATCACCGTTAGCGTAAGGAGGGCCATCGTGTAATACGAAAGATTTTTTACCTTTCTTAGCTTTACGAATTTCACCGTAAAGATCTTCATCATACCAACGCTTAAGCATTGCAGGCTCACGTTGAGCTAGGTTGCCTCGCATCGGAAACCCTGTTTCAGGCAGGTTCAGGGTATCTTTATAGTCACTCATGGATTCTAGATTCCGTTACTTGGGCGAAGTTGGACATTATTACGCTCAGACAGCCACACCCGTGCTGCTTGAGCATCTCGTTCGATTTGTAATTTCAGCGCATCGAATGATTCAAATTTTTTTTCGTCACGCAACTTATGGCGCAACACGACTTCAAGCTGACGACCATAAAGATCCGCTTGATAATCAAATAGGTGTACTTCAAGTTGCTGTCGTACACCTTTTACCGTTGGTCGGTGGCCAACATTAGCCACACCAGCAATAGGCGCGGCGGTAATACCCAATACTTCAACCGCATAAACCCCTGCGACAGGTGTTACGCGACGTTTAAGTGGAATATTCGCTGTTGGAAAGCCGATAGTACGGCCTAATTTTCTTCCGTGTGAGACACGGCCACGAATACTGTATGGTCGACCAAGCATTTGTTCTACTTGATCTAATTCATTATTCGCTAAAGCGTGACGAATTGCAGTACTGCTTACTCGCTGCTCAGAAACACAAAAACTTGTTGTACTAATTACTTCAAATCCGTATTTCTTACCAGCGGCCACCAGCATCGCAAAATCACCACGTCGCTCTTGACCAAAACGAAAGTCATCACCAATAACCAGAAATTTAACACCCAATTGCTTTACCAACAAGCATTCGACGAAATATTCAGCAGTCATTGATGCAAAATGATGATTAAAATTAACACACAATAATCGATCAATACCGACTTTTTTCAATTCTACATATTTCTCGCGAAAACGGGTCAACCTTGCTGGGGCTTTATTACCCGCAAAAAGCTCTTGTGGTTGCGGTTCAAACGTCATTACCGTGGCGGCTAACCCCATTGAGTGCGCTTTGGCTATGACTTGTTTAAGCAACGTTTGATGGCCAAGATGGACACCGTCAAAATTGCCAATGGTCAGCACACAACCATGATGACGTGGCTGAATATTGGGTATACCTCGAATTAATTCCATAGGTAATTTAACTATGTCAGTACTCATAAGGCTATTTGCTCATCCTACAATAAGATCACTTGTTTATATGATGACCAATAACAGCCAAAAAAATTAATAACTGCGGTAACTAATCCACCACCATTACGGTTAAAAACCACTTTTTAGCGTAACGCTGGTGAATTATATACTACTCGGCGGTTTCAATCAGCTCTCTGCACGCAGATGACGCGGGCGAACACCCAAAACAATGGCACACAACAGATAAATACTACTACCGCCTAAAATCAAGCCAAAGAGCCATACAACACGCTCAAATAAATGGAACGCTAGCCATTGCTCGGTAGAAGGACTGAACCATAATAATCCACTGACCATGACTGCACCTGCAATGACTAATCGCAGTACAAACAATAATGTCTGGCGACTCACTCGGTAAATATTTTCTTTATGTAAACCTCGGTATAACAACCCTGCATTTAGCAATGCTGATAACACACTCGCAATGGAAAGGCCGACATAACCATAAAATGGTGCAAAGATACCGTTAAAGACCATATTGCTAACCATGGCAATAATACCAATTTTCACTGGCGTTTTGGTATCTTGACGAGCGTAATAACCAGGGGCAAAAATTTTAATCAACATGTAGTTAAGTAAACCAGCTGATACCACCCACAGTGACATTGCGGTTTGATTGACATCATAAAGATCAAATTCACCGCGCATGAACATCACCATCAACATCGGTTTGGCTAAGGTGATCATACCGAGCATCGCAGGAATACCCAAGATCAACACCATTCGCACTCCCCAATCCATCGTATCTGCAAATTGTTGAGGTGATTTATCAACATGTTTACGCGACAAGGCAGGTAAGATCACGGTGGCAATCGCAATACCAAATAAACCTAACGGGAATTCTAATAAACGATCAGAGTAATATAACCAACTGATTGAACCGGTCATTAGAAAACTGGCAATTAACGTATCGAGCAATAAATTGATTTGCGTAACCGAAACACCAAACAGTGCCGGTAGCATTAATTTACGTATTTTCGTCACCCCAGGGTCATTCCAGCCCCATTGTGGTCGAACTAAATACCCTTCTCGATATAAAAATGGCAATTGAAAACAAAACTGCACTAAACCACCGATAAAAACACCAAGTGCTAAACCAATTTCTGGCTTGGCTAGATGAGGCGCAATAAATACCGCACAGCCAATAATGGCGATATTAAGAAACACCGGCGTAAACGATGAAATCGCAAATTTACCCAATGTGTTTAAAATAGCACCTGATAATGCTACAAAAGTCACAAACCACAGATAGGGAAAAGTAATTTTCAGCAATAAACTGGCTAACTCAAATTTTTCAGCTCCGGGAGACGTCCCTTGCATCCAATCCCAAAACCAACCAAAACCAAATAATGCCGTAACGGCACCAGATCCTAATACCCCGAGCAAGGTCACTATGGTAACAATACCACCCAGTGTACCTGCAGCACGTGCAATTAATAATCGGGTTCGATCAACATCGCCAGCTGCATGGTATTCAGTTAATACTGGTACGAAGGCTTGCGAAAAAGCCCCTTCAGCAAAAAGACGGCGTAAAAAGTTAGGAATTTTGTTGGCAAAGAAAAAAACATCGGCCGCAGCCCCTGCTCCCATGAGGTTAGCCACTACCACATCTCGGACCAAACCGAGCACGCGAGACACTAAAGTCATGGCGCTAACTATCATTCCAGAGCGTAAAAGACGCTTACTCACAAAAAAACCTCATAAAAGATGTTCAGAAAGGTGACTTCTGAATCGAAATACTGGTAAAATCTGTCGCCATATTAACCGTGTTAATCCGCAAGTGCCAACTAGATTGGTATGGCGGTTATTTGCACGAATCATTTGACAATGATTAAGATTAAGGGCATAGTCCTCGGCCTTAAATTGTCACCATACCAAGATTTGGGAGTTACACCCTTGGCAAATATCAAATCTGCTAAGAAACGTGCACTAACTTCAGAAAAACGTCGTCAGCATAACGCTAGCCGTCGTTCTATGATGCGCACTTTCTTCAAGAAAGTAATTATCGCTATTGAAGCTGGTAATAAAGAAGCTGCAACACAAGCTTTCGCTGAAATGCAACCTGTTATGGATCGCATGGCTACTAAAGGCCTGATCCATAAGAACAAAGCTGCACGTCACAAAGCTCGTCTAACAGCGAAAATCAAAGCTCTTTAATTTTAATTAATGAGTCTAGATTAAAAAAAACCGACCTTAGGGTCGGTTTTTTTATGTCTATTTATTAACCATTGCCTATAAAACTAGCATTTAGAGACAAAATCTTGTTAATTTTATAGCTGAATTTATTTCACATCTTCGAGCATAAAATGAAAAAAACGCTGTTACGCGGCTTGTTCAACGTTCTGCCGCTAGTATTAAGTATTTGGTTATTCTGGTCACTTTTTGAGTCATTAGATGAAGTAGGCAATTTTTTATTTGGTCTAGTTCACATTACCGAACTCTTCAAAGGTGCGGGTTTTTTACTCATTTTGATCTTATTGTTCGTTGCTGGATTACTTTTTTCTGTCAGCCCTATCGCATGGCTATATGATTTTGTGATTCGCCAATTGATGCGATTTCCATTTTTTAAAACGGTTTATAGCAGTATTAATGATATTGCCTCACTGATGAGCAGTGACAATAAAAATAAGAGCCAGCAAACCGTGCTAGTGCATCAAGCTAATAATACCTACGTAGTAGGGTTCATTATGTCTAACGACACGCCAGAACCGCTTACAAACGCATTACCTGATGGAAATTGGGTACCGGTATTGTTTCCACTTAGCTATCAAATCGCGGGGATTACAACGCTGGTGAAACGTGAGGACTTAACGCTCGTTGATTGGTCGTTTGAAGATGCAATGCGTTATAACTTAACGGCCGGCATTTCAATTTCAGCCAAAGATAAAGAAGAGAAAGAAAAAGAAAAAGAAAAAGAAAAAACCACTACCGACGCTACCACGACAAAAACACCGTTATAGTAGCAACGATTAACGCCTTACTATTATTGTTTCTAATTGAAATGTATAAGGCGTTAATAGATCATCAATACATTAAAATAATGTACTAAAATCAGCGGCACAAATGCGTTTTACTGCTGGGTGCATGATCATTCGCTCAGCAAAAATAACAAAATATTCATCACAAATATCTGTCACTCGCTTTACTTCATAAAGGCGACTATTGCTAGTCAATTCATCGGCATAAATAGACGGCGCGATAAACATCGATTTATGATAACAAGCAAACGCCTTCATTAGCGCAGCATCATCAAACTCACCTAAAATATTTGGCGTAATGCCTTGTTGATCAAACCATTGATGCAATTTGCGTCCCATTGCGGAACGGCGACTGGGTACCAACAACTTATAATCTTCAATACACGCCGGAAAATCTGCATCAGATAAATCGTCGGTACAAAAAAAACTCATCGCTGATTCACCCAATTTTTTACTGTATAAACCTGGGTTTTGGGTCGAACTCACCGGACAATCCGATAAAATCATGTCCAATTTATGTTGAGATAACTGCTCTAACAACATTTCGTGGGTTGATTCAAAGCAACTTAATTGAATGCGTTGATCGTTAGGAATGCCTTCTAGCAACACTTGACTCACTAACCGTTTTGACAACGCATCAGCCACGCCCACTTCAAATAATTGGTTATCTCGTTGAGTGTAATTAATGCGATCGAGCATTTGATAGCTTAAATCAAACATCTTATCAGCATATTTAAACACTAATTGACCAAGCTCTGTTGGTTCAATATTACGTCCAACGCGTTTAGTTAGCTTACCTTTGAGGCGATCTTCTAATGATCGAATCTGACCCGTCACCGTCTGTGGGGTTAGAAATAATGCATCAGCAGCTTTCGTTACTGAACCTTGCTTGCAGACCATCCAAAAATAATAAAGATGGTTATAATTTAAGTGAGACATTGCCGCTATTTTAAATAAAAAAACCCAGCGGCAAAGCTTACGCTGTGCCTCTGGGCTGTTCAATCTTTGACGGCATAAATTACAATAAAATCAAACCAAGGTCGTATTTAAATTGTAATTAACGTTGCTGTCGTTCTAAGTTACGTACTCGTTCGCCGCCACGCTGTTCTAATGCTCGTTGACGAAATGTACTTTCATTATCAACTGTCGTTGTTTTAACGACTGTCGCTTTAGCGTCGTTGATTCCTTGTAAGTACGCTTGGCATAACTCAGAACGATCGCCATTAATACACTGCTGATAATCTGCAGCAACACTGGGTAGTGAAAATAAACACGTGATAATAACTAGCAACGTTTTCATATTACACCTCTGATTTAGGTAGTGTTTTACTCAACATTATGTAACCAACGACAGCGGCAACTGTTGAACCTAATAAGATTCCAAGTCGTGAATAAGTTGCAAAACTCTCGTCTGCACCAACAAATGCCAGTGATGAAATAAAGATCGACATGGTAAAACCGATGCCACACAGTACTGACACTGCAAAAATATGCTTAAAGTTAATTCCATCTGGTAATTTAGCTAATCCTGTTTTCACTGCAATAACACATGCAGTAAATATGCCGACAGGTTTACCAATAAATAATCCAGCTGCAATACCCACAGGTAACATTGACGATAGGCTTGCCAGTGATACCCCTGTTAATGAAATTCCCGCATTTGCAAATGCAAATAATGGCAAGATTAAGAAAGCAACATAAGGGTGTAATGCATGCTCAATTGTTTTAAGCGGTGAATGGGTATCTGTACGGCCATCTTTGCCCGCTAATGGCACTGCAAAACCTAACACAACACCCGCTAATGTGGCGTGAACACCTGATTGCAGCACGCTGAACCATAAAATAGCACCGACAATTAAGTACAGTGGAATACTGGTGATATTTTTGAGGTTCATAATAACCAGTGTCGCTGTTGCAGCAAAGGCCACGGTGAGCGCAATAGTTGATAAATCAGAACTATAGAATAAAGCGATAATAACAATCACGCCTAAGTCATCAATGATGGCTAATGCTAATAAGAACACTTTTAGACTTACCGGAACACGGTTACCCAGTAATGCCATCACACCCAATGCAAAAGCAATATCGGTTGCCGCTGGAATCGCCCAGCCTTTAACTGCCATTGGATCGCCGTAATTAAATGCGGTATAGATTAACGCAGGGGCAATCATACCGCCCACCGCAGCAATAGCAGGAAAAATAGCCTTTTCTTTAGTATTTAGCGCACCTTCAATCAGCTCACGCTTCACTTCTAATCCAATCAAGAAAAAGAAAATCGCCATCAGACCATCATTGATCCAATGTGCTACTGATAATCCTGCAATATAGCTATGTAGCGTATCGGTATATAACGATGCCAATGGTGAGTTAGCAATAACCATTGCAATTAATGCGGCGATAATAAGAATAATACCGCCAGCTGATTCTAATTTAAGAAACTTACGAATAGCATCGGTCATCAACCGTTACTCCTTTAACTATATTGTTCACGCGATCCAAGCAACCCTAACTTATAGGTTAGCTAAATACTTGGTCATCTCAATTAAATTTAGTGTAAACGGCAGTCTTACTAACTGAAAAATCGTTTGTATAGATATAAATACTCGGTAAAACCGAAAGGTTGTGGTTATAGCGCTACTATATCCGTACTGTTAAGTTGTCGTTTTTCATTATCTTTATACTAAAAACAAAATAAATCGCAAAATTTTACTTTTAATAAGTATATTTTTGTAATTTTTAACGCTAAAAACAAAAAATATTGAAAACAATTAAAAACCAATTAGAAACAATCTACTAGGGCATATTAATGCAACCTGACATTGTATAATTTAATCGGTTGCCCTCTCATTTCCCTGACAAACCCCAAACAAATATCCATTTATGACACTCAGTGTAATATTTCTGAAATATAACCAAACTACTATTCACGCAGATTTCAACAAAATGACACCAAAACGACATATTCCTGTCATGGAGAAATGATTATGACTACCCAAGCCACTACTGCTGCATCTAAGTTCAGCTCTATGCGTTGGGTCCGCTGGGCCAACCTAGCGTTCATGCTATATTTGTTACTCGTTGCTGTATCTATGGTCAGCGGCGGCTTTAAATGGTCTGTAGGCGAACAAGCAAAAACATTATTTGAGTTTGCCTCTCACCCTGTTGCAGGCTTAATGATTGGTCTGATTGCTACCGCACTTATTCAATCATCAAGTACAGTAACCTCAATTATCGTTGGTCTTGTGGCGGGTGGTTTACCTGTCGAAACGGCTATTCCAATGGTAATGGGTGCTAACATTGGCACCACATTAACAAATACATTAGTTAGTTTAGGTCACGCTCGTTGTAAAGAAGAATTCCGCCGCGCATTTGCAAGTGCGACGGTACACGATTTCTTTAACTTATTAGCGGTTGCCATTTTCCTACCATTGGAAATGATGTTTGGTATTCTTGATAAGTTATCAGGTTGGTTAGTGTCACCGTTCTTAAAAGCGGGTGACATGAGCATGAACGGCATGGATTTCATGAAGCCGTTAACGCAACCAGCCGTTGATTTAGTAAAAGGCCCACTAGAAGTATTTGGTCATAACGGTGGTTTTGGTCTGATCGTTCTAGGTATTGCGTTAATTTTTGTCTCTATCACGTTAATGGGTCGCCTAATGCGAGGCCTAATGGTAGGTCGTGCACGTGATATTTTAAAGAGCGCAATCGGTCGTGGTCCATTACATGGTATTGCTTCTGGTACTGCGGTAACCGTACTTGTGCAGTCATCATCAACAACAACAAGTTTGATGGTACCTCTTGTTGGTACAGGTGTATTAACAGTACGTGAAGTTTACCCGTTTACCCTTGGTGCAAATATCGGTACGTGTATCACAGCTCTACTAGCAGCAACGGCAGTATCAGGCGAACATTCAGTGTTTGCACTACAGATTGCACTGGTGCACTTATGCTTTAACGTGTTAGCGACAGTATTGATTTACGGCGTACCGTTCTTACGTGAAATTCCACTTAAGTGCGCGTTCTTCCTTAGCGATTTAGCAACGAAGAATAAAGCCGCTGTTGCGGGTTACCTTGGCCTAGTGTTCATTGCAATCCCAGGTTCAATCCTAGCGTTTACTGCTTAATCGTTACGCTAAGTTAAATAGCACAAAATAAAAAGCCCCGCACAAGCAATTGTGCGGGGCTTTTTGTTATCTCTAATTCACCATCAATAAATTATGATCATCGAGCTAGATAATCGTATTGTTATACTGAAAATGGGTATTGAATTGGCGCATGATGCTCATAACCCACCACCTCAAAATCATCTAAGGTTACCCATGTTTCTAAATCTTCTAACGAAGTGATCTTAGGGTTAATAATTAATTGTGGTGATGCAAATGGTGTACGGGTTAGTTGCTCATCGCGCATTAATGGTAATTGATCTTCATAAATATGAGCATTAATGATTTTATGGTAAGCCTGACCTGGTTTTTTACCCGTAATTTGCGCCATTAACGCCAACAAAGTAAATACTTGGACTTGGTTAAAATTAAGCCCTAACGGCACATCGCAAGAACGTTGAGCACTGGTGAGATACAACGTATCCCCTAACAATGAAAACGTATGAGTATGCATACATGGACGCAAACAGCCCATATCAAACTCACCTGGATTATAAAACGTGAGAATTTCACCACGATCATCAATCCCTTTAGTTAAGTCATCTACAATCTTCTTCAATTGATCGATAACCGTTCCATCGGCTTTTTGCCAGCGACGACCTTGAACGCCATAAACACGCCCCATATCATCTTCACCCTTACGGTACGGATTATTAAGCCATGCTTGATTATCGTTAGCATTGGCATTCCACGTATTACAGCCAATAGCACGAAATTGTGCCGCGTTATCATAACCGCGTAAGTAACCTAGCAATTCAGCAATCGCGGCTTTCCAAAAACTTTTACGGGTAGTAATTAGTGGAAACTGATTATTAGCAACATCATAGGTTAAATCAGCATTAATCACTGTCAGGCAACGTTTACCAGTTCGTTCATTTTCAATCCACACACCGTCATCAACGATCCGCTGACACAACGCCAAGTACTGTTTCATTTATCCTACCCGTTAAATTAATGACGCCCAGCAAAAGCTAGGCGTCGAAAAGTCGTTACTCTTAATTCTATCAGAAGATAACAAAATTAAATCTAGCCGATATCAACTCAAGAACATTTTAATACTAATAATAAGCAGCAGTATCGCAAACAGCTTTTTAAGCGTTGCTGTTGGTAAACGCGTCACCAATGCCGCACCATAGCGCGTGGTCATCATTGAAGTGGCGGCAATCCCTACTAATGCAGGTAAATATACATAGCCCAGGCTATATGCCGGTAAATCGGCACTACCGACACCAGCAAAGATAAAACCAATCATGCCCGAAATGGCAATCAAGAACCCAACCAGTGAGGCCGAACCAATAGCTCGTCGCATTTCAATGCCAAAATAGCTTAAATACGGCACAGTTAATGACCCGCCACCAATACCCGCTAAACTAGATAATAAGCCAATTACACCGCCGCCAATCGCTGATGCCAGCGGACTCGGAAGTGGTCGAGAATGGGTAACTCGCAACGATAACATCATTTGTAGAGCAAGCAGCAATACGATCACTGCAAACACTTTTGGCAAATACTGCGCAGGCACTAATTCCGCCACCACACTGCCGCCAAGGCCACCAATAATAATGCCAGGCGCCAACACTTTAACTACTGAAAAATCAACATTTCCCAATCTAAAGTGATTGCGGGCAGAAGCCATTGATGTCATTACGATACTTGCGAGTGAAGTTGCAAGTGCAATATGCATTAACATTGCTGGCTCAATACCTATTTGCGGTAACAACCATACCAATGCTGGTACCACCAGCAAACCACCGCCAATGCCCAATAATCCAGCTAATAAACCGACAACGGAGCCTAAGATTAAACACATCAAAAACAGCCACATCACGCTTTCATGCATCATAATCACCCACACATTTTTTCACACTACACCACCGTTATTTATTACCTGCACGAATAAAACCACCCAGCTGATATTGTTCAATAAATGCTGTCGTTAATTGACGAACATCATCAGCAACATCAACTTGTAGCGCCTGAGTTGCTAATGATGTCATATCTGAACCATTAATATGCCGTAAAATATATTTAATTTTCGCGACATTACGCGCATTCATACTCAACGAACGATATCCCATACCGACTAACAACACCGCTCCAACAGGATCGCCCGCCAACTCACCACAGACACACACAGGTAATTGATACCGTTTAGCACTATCGACAATATGTTTTAAGGCATGTAAAACTGCAGGATGAAGCGCATCATAGACATTCGCTACCCGCGCATTATTACGATCAACAGCCAATAAATATTGGGTTAAATCATTACTCCCCACTGAGATAAAATCGACCCGTCCAACTAAAGCATGCAATTGATATAACATCGACGGCACTTCAATCATGATCCCAATTCGAGGCTTATGCAGCTGTTGTCCTGCCGCTAATGCCGTTTGAGCGACATCGGTATATGCTCGTTCAATTATGGCTTTAGCATCATCGAGTTCATTTATCCCCGAAATCATCGGCAATAAAATATCTAAATTAGTCAGCCCAATACTGGCTCGCAGCATGGCACGTACTTGAATCATAAATATTTCAGGATGATCAAGCGTAAACCGAATGCCACGCCAACCAAGAAACGGGTTATCTTCTTCAATGGATAAATAAGGTAATGGTTTATCGCCACCAATATCTAATGTTCGCATCACCACGGGTTGATCGGGGTAAGTGTGCAAAATTGCACGATACTGGTTAATTTGTTCTTCTTCGGAAGGAAAACTGCGTTGTAGCAAAAACGGCACTTCAGTGCGGTATAAACCCACCCCATCAATGCCTTTGTTTAATGCTAAATGTGAATCAGCACTTAATCCGGCATTAATATGTACCATGATCCGCTGCTGATCTTTGGTTACTGCATGTTGCTGTTGATTGCATTCAACGATCTTTTCAAGCTCATCATCTTCACGCAATAAACGACGATACTCAGCCAACACATGCCGATTAGGATTAACCAGTAAATCGCCACGATAACCATCAACCACCACCAAATTGTTGTGTACAGTTTGAGGTGTAAAATCGACTCCCATGATGGTCGGAATACCTAATGCTCGCGATAAAATGGCGGCATGAGAGTTAGCCGCGCCTTCTTGAGCAACCACTGCTGCTAGTTTTCCAGCAGGTACAGTGGCTAACATTGCCGCCGTTAATTCACGAGTCAACAAGACAATCGGTTCATCCCATTGTTGTTCATTAGGTTTATCATCACATAAAAAATATAATAGCCGTTGTCCTAACTCACGAATATCACGCGCGCGCTCTTTAAGGTAAAGATCTTTCATGTTAGCAAAACGGTTTGAATATGTTTCAACCACTTGCCGTACAGCCCATTCGGCTTGATCCCCTCCAGCTATATGATGTTTAAGATCCTTACGTAACAAAGGATCATTAAGCAGGTGACTAAATAAGTCAAAAATGGCGAGAGTTTCTTTTTGTAAGTCGCTATCAAACCGCTTTCGCAACCGTCGAAATTCTTTACCCGCAGAATCTATCGCAATGGTTAAGCGTTCTTGTTCAGCATGGCAGTCTAAACATGATGCTGGCGCCACATGCTCTAATAATGGCTGTGTGTCATCCCACCATGCTTTGGCAATCGCGACCCCAGTTGATGCAGCTGATCCCGTGAGGTGTAATCGGTGGCCTTTTTCAAACCACATCCCTTGTGCTTTCGCATGCGCTAAAATACCCGCCAACTGAGCTGCTAGCGTAACTAAAAAAGACTCTTCACTTTCGGTAAATTCACGTTGCTCGCGCTGCTGGACAACAATAACGCCGAGAACTTGGCGTTGATGAATAATGGGAGTACCAAAAAAGGATCGAAAAGATTCCTCTCCGATCCCTGGTAAATGTTTAAAGCGGGGATGTACTCGAGCATCTGCAACATTTAATGGCTCAGCTCGTTGACCCACTAATCCTACTAATCCTTGATCAAAGCGTAAGCTAATGCGTCGTCGAGATTTATTCAATCCCTGTGTCGCCATCAGGGTATAAACCTGACGCTGATGATCGGCAATGTACACCGAACAACAATCGGTTTTCATTACCAAAGTAGTATTGGAAACTAATTGATCCAATGCATCAATCAATGTGTGGGTGCTGACAACCTTGTCAACAATTTCTCTTAGCTGTGTCAGCATAACGAGCCTTTAATTGTTCCCTGTGAGCCAATAACCTCGACTTGCTAATTACGTTTTTTAATGCGCTTAAATTTACGTTCTTTCCATTCTTTAAATGGCATTGCAACAGCTGCAAACTCCTTTAATGCTCGACGATATACGTCACGCTTAAAAGAGACAACTTGCCTTACTGGGTACCAATAACTTACCCAGCGCCAACCATCAAACTCAGGTGTTACACCACGCTGCATATTGACCTTGGACTCATCGCATTCCAAACTCAGCAAAAACCACTTTTGCTTTTGACCGATACAAACAGGTTTTGAATCCCACCGCACAAGACGCTTCGGTAATTTATAACGTAACCAGTGTCGGCTTGACGCAATTATCCTGACATCTTTTTTGGTTAATCCTACTTCTTCATACAATTCACGGTACATAGCTTGCTCAGGGGTTTCACCTTCATCAATGCCACCTTGCGGAAATTGCCAAGAATGTTGTCCATATCGTCGAGCCCAAAATACCTGGCCATGGCCATTGCAGATAACGATCCCTACATTAGGGCGGTATCCATCGCCATCAATCACTGGACGACCTCAAGTATAAATATCTATTAATAGTGATTTTTTCATAGTAGACGTGATCGGTAAACAAACATTCATCAATATCGCCGAGTTTTACACAATAAAAACCAGATTCTGGATAACTTTGCACACTGATTACTTTACAGACAGCCAAATGAGACATGTCCCACATTTATTCACTCTTTCTGTGGATAGATTTGTGCAGAAACCTAAAAAAAGCCGATTTTAGTAACAAACGACACCTTAGTCACGCATCACTATAATTGAATTAATTTTTATTTTTATTATTAAAAACATCAATATAAAACCAATTCACCGCTATAATAAAATAAAATAAAGACAACTTTCACATCACCAAAAAACGATCGGTTAAATATCAACCAATAATGACGTTACCCACAATTACCGCCTCCTCACTGTGAACAACACCGCATCATAATGGTTATTTTTACAACTTATTACTGTATAAATACTCAGTTATACTATTATGAAATATTTTCAAAAAAAAAGCTGTGGATATCTTTTTATTTTAAACTTCGTATTAAATAACATCGACCTGTCATCAAAGATAAAAGCCTCAACCCCTGCTACAACGCCTATTCAGCAGCAATGATCAACCACAATCAACATTCACTACCAATGATCAACACCGATCCTCATCCACCAACCCATACGAATATGATAGTATTAATTGCGATAAAAAATTGAATATAACTGACTATCACGACACTTTATGAATATAAAAATCATCCGTTCAACGCCAAAAACAGAAGCTGAATTACTCAATCGAGCCCAACAATTGGCTGGCATGACTCTTGGTGAATTAGCCGCAATCGCGGGCATCATTCCCCCTCCGGATCTTAAACGTGATAAAGGTTGGGTTGGTCAATTATTAGAATGGCACCTCGGTGCAACGGCGGGCAGTAAACCGGTTCCCGATTTTATTGAGCTCGGCATAGAACTAAAAACCATACCGATCAGTTATCAGGGGAAGCCACTTGAGACAACGTTTGTTTGTGTTGCCCCTTTGATTGGAGTGCAAGGCTTACAATGGCACAGCAGTCATATCAGACAAAAACTGGCACGGGTATTGTGGGTCCCCGTCGAAGGAGAGCGGGATATTCCACTTGAAGATCGCCATGTTGGTTCAGCATTACTGTGGAGTCCGAGTGCCGAAGAAGAAGCACAACTACAGCAAGATTGGGAAGAGTTAATGGATATGATCGTGTTAGGGCAAGTAGAAACCATCACCGCCCGTCATGGTGAAGTACTGCAATTACGCCCAAAAGCCGCCAACAGTAAAGTCCTCACCGAAGCTTATGGCGCAAATGGTCAACCGATTAAAACCTTACCGCGTGGCTTCTACTTAAAAAAACAATTTACCGCGCAATTGCTGCAACGGCATTTTATTTAGTCATATTGATTCCAATAGATTAATCAGGCGTGACTTTGACGAAAACACCGCGGTGGTGGAATTAATTGATGCTTATTTAATAAACGATACATCGTCGCACGTGAGACACCAAGTTCACGTGCCGCTGCTGATATCTGCCCTTTATTATTTTCTAATACGGTTAATAATGCATTTCGCTCAGATTCTTCACGCACTTTTTTTAAACTTAATTTATCGTCAATTACGCGAGGAATATCTAACTGATCCGCTTCAATGCATTTATTTTCCGCAAGCAATACTGCCCGCTTTATTTGGCAAATAAGCTCCTGCACATTACCCGGCCATGGATATTGTAATAACATCGCTTGCGCCTGTTCAGATAAGTATTTAGCGACGCTGTTATATTGACGTGCATATTTTAATAATAAAAACTCAGCCAAGAAAATAATATCATCACTGCGCTCACGTAGCGGCGGCACAGTAATAGAAACGACATTTAAGCGGAAATATAACTCACGTCGTAACGTCGCTAATGTCACCAGATTATCAAGCGAGTGATGTGTTACTGAGATAACCCGCATATCAACGGCAATCGCATTACCATCAGGGTCGTAGTAACTCCCTTCAGTTAACACTTGATACAGAGATTGCTGGCAAGCGTCTGTTAATATGGTAAACTCTTCAAGCACTAACACCCCATTATTGGCCGCTTCAAAAACAGATTGGGGACCATGTTCTGTCTCTATTATCCAATCAGCGGTCATGGTTTCACAGTTAACCCGTATTACCTGCTGTTTTGCACGCGCTGAAGCTTTAAAAATAGCATCAGCAACTAATATTTTTCCGGTTCCAATTTCACCACTAATCACAGCAGAGACATCACTTAATGCAATCCGCTTTACTTGATCGCGCAATTTTTTCATCACTGCCGTAGAGCCTTGTAGCCCTTGCTGGCCAAAATTACCTAATTGTGGCCATACCTTACGCTCTAAATTAAGCATACCAATCTGATGGCCAATCGTTTGTAATAATCGCTCTGGCGGAACGGGGACTGAAAAATAATCAAGACAGAAATTAACGATAAATTGGCCTATCGCTTCATTGGCAAGTTGCTCATCACGCACTATCGCAATCCAGCGTACTTGTTTATTACGATTTACCATTGCAGAAAAGCTATGAATACTAAAATCATCATGGCTAAGGTCAACAACACCAATGCAAGGGCCGATTTCTAACAGTAATGTTTCTGCTGTTCGTAAATCATAACAACGATGACATAACCAACCAGCACTTTCCATTGCTGGTAACCACTGCTGATTATTACCGCCAAAAATAACTAAGGTATTAGGAATAACAGCCTTAGCTTTTTTTACCATCCCGATAGTCATTCTTCCCTCCATTAATAACGCAATTATCTCTTTAGTGGTATTTAACAACTGCTTTATTAATAATATACGAACAAGTGCAACTTGTTTAGTATAATGTGGTTTTGGTAATATAATCTGTTGATGTAACTCGAATTTTTATAAAACAAATCGCTATTTGTCGCTTTTTTGACTCTTTTTTCGAGACAAAAAAAAACCACCGCATTAGGCGTAATGCATGTGAATTAAGATAATTTACGCTTCCTTGAAGGCCTAGTCGCATAGCGACTAGGCCTTTTCTTTACTGCCCTTGGATAACTTCTTTCCTGCCTTTCTGGTAGTACAAAGCTTTCTGC
>NZ_PYLV01000017.1:0-93506 GCF_003025475.1 Photobacterium sp. NCIMB 13483 | reverse complement strand
TATATATTGCAGCATTACAACACTAAGCGGGGCCATAGTTATAACAACTATTTACCGCCAGTGGTGATGGAAACAGCCGCTTAATTTAAACACCTATAAAGGTGTACAGTTTTACTTGACCACTTCAATCTTCAAATGCCAATTCCATGCTTCTTCTGTTGAGAGTAGATAAGTGATACTCCAAAACTGAACGATCTAACCTTCCAACTTCTTTTATCACCGAATCAGAAAAACGTTCTGGCCTTCTAGATTTAAGGAATAATTTGGGTGACATTTTAGATTCTGTTTTTTCAGTCATATAACATCCATTTTTTCATGATACCTTTACGTATGCTGAGCCAGTGATCTCAACGAATCTATCATAGTACTATCATGCCATATGAGCGCCAATGCATTAATTTCCAGTTTTTTGATGTTAACTCTCACAACAGTCTTTTAATTAGGGTATACCCCAGCGAAACCAATCTACATTACCCCTCAACCCGCATTGTAGTATTTAAGAAACCATCTATAACAAACCAATCAACGTAACCAACTTAAATTGAACCAAGAGGTGATAACAATGCCCATCACTTACACGAAGCTATGTCTAACAAAAGTACTTTAAAACGTCATAATTATGTCATTTTATTTTCATTTAATTACAAGAAGATAAGTTAACTTATTTAATGGATATGTAATTACTCATGAAAAATCACATTGCGCTTATTAGTCTGCTACTTAGTTGTTCATCAGCGTTTGCTGACTCAAACTTTTCAAAAGTTGATACTTATACAATTAAAGCCGATCAAGATTATTTGTCAGCAACGCCCGCGAGAAATAACAATGGAACAATTAATGCCATCATTGAAATTCCTACTGGAAGCAATGAAAAATGGGAAGTGAGTAAAGTTGATGGCTCAGTGATTAATTGGGAGTTTAAAAATGGCCAACCACGGATTGTGCATTATCTTGGTTACCCAAGTAACTATGGCACGATTCCTAATACAGCATTACCTAAATCTTTAGGTGGCGATGGTGATCCTTTAGATGTGTTAGTGCTTGGCTCGGCAATGGTGCAAGGAAGTGTCGCACAAGTTCGCTTAATTGGTGGTCTTAAAATGCTAGATGGCGGTGAACAAGATGATAAATTAATTGCGGTTCCTGTAACTGAGCAATCACCATTTAAGAATGTTCATTCTATAAAGCAATTACAGCAGCAATATCCTGGCGTGTTAACAATCATTGATACATGGTTTTCTAACTACAAAGGTGCTGGTGCAAAGGTTGATATTCAAGGTGTACTATCTAAGCAACAGGCATTAGATGTGCTTGATAAAGCCGTTAAATATTATAAAGAAATTTAGAATAGAAAAGATGATTTTTTGATTTAAAAACGATTGTCAGCGCAGCCTTATCTTAACTATTTTGGCTGACTGTCATATTGTGATTATAGAGTGTGGAGCTTGTATTATTTATTGGTGAATTTAAATGAAGAAATGATTCCCATTTGTGATGGGAATCATTTTTTATTATGGGGCTAATTAAGAGTATTGAATAACCGCCATGATTAACACAACCACCATACTGCTTAACATCGGAACACTGGTACGCTTAATAACATCAATCGGTGTTAGGCCAGCCATGCCTGAAACGGTAATAATGACCCCAGCAACTGGTGACATTGTTCTGCCAATGCCCGCTGCAAATAAAATAGGCAGTAATGGAAGTAGGGGATTAACACCAAAGTTAGTTGCAATTTGAGGTACGATAGGAATAAAAGCCATTACAGGGGCATTGCCTGAACCAGTAATAAATGCGGTTAATAAAATAAAGCCAGAAAAGACAATAACAATACCGCTTGGACCAAGATCAAATGATTTTGCGGTATCAATTAGTGTGTTGATGGCGCCAATATTAGTTAAACCCGCAGAGAAATATTCAGCCGCAATCATTAACGTTAATACGCTCGCAAATATCATTCCGGTGCCTTTTAGCCACGCTTCAAAATTATCAAAGGCACGTTGAATTGAACGAAATCTTATTGCTTCTATTACGATACAAATACTGATTGTTGACATCATCGCAATTGGAATTGTCATGGTAATAGATTGCATTACCATACTTGAGAATCCAAATAAAAAGATAAAAGGCAAGACGGGAAGCAATGCGTAAAATTTAGGTACTATATCATTGTCATCATGTTGTTTTTCTAGCGTTTCTAAATATTTACCTCTATCTTCTGATGGGTTATAACCGTCAATACGATCACAATGACGTTGCCATACAATGTTAACCAAAGGAATTAAAATAAGTAGCATAGCTTGAAATATGGTTTGATGGTTTACCACAAAATCCATGATTTCAACATTGATTGTATTGGCACCAATAACCGCATTAATTTGCCCTGGGCCATATTCCCATGCTGTTGGAATAACGATAGTAGCAACGGCTGTTTTCGCACTAATACCCGCATTACGTAATACTGGGTAAAGTGTGCCCATTAAGAGTAATGATAACGATGTTGCACCAGTAATAAATACGTACATTAGAGATACAAATATTAAAACGAGTATCAACAGGATATAAGGATTTTTTACCGCCATAACTGGGCGAGATGTGGCTTTCACCAATGCCTGAGATGCGCCAATGTGGTTTAGATAGGTTGAAACACCAGCAATAGAGACAAGTGTTAGACCGACACTGCCTAAACGGGTATTGGTGATTTCTGTAAAACGTTGCCAGAGGTCAAAAAATAGTGCGCCTTGCGTCTTCCCATCGGCAAGTACAGGTGCAATTCCTGATATGGATGCGTAAGCCAGCAACAATAAGCCTGCGGTAATTAATGTTGCTTGGGGATTGAATTTTTTTAACATTGAGTAGGCGACAAGCCCAACTATACATAGTGTAAAAATATATTCCATGTTGTTCTCATTGATAAAGACAGATGGAATAATTATTTATTAATTGAAGTAAAAAAACGCTGATGATTATCTTATAAATAACTAACAAAAATTACTTTAATAATAAGTTAGATCTTAATCGCATTGTTGTGTTTTAAATGTTATTTGATTGTTTATCAGTAATCATTAATAGTTGTTATTATGTTAACCGTTTGAAATAAAAAGATGCCGTGAATATCAATTTATTATGTTATATCTATTTTGAGACTTATATTGATGATGATGAAATCGAGATAATTAAAAACATAGCTTCATTATTTATAGAATATGTGATTACACGATGAAAATAAAAGAGACGCGTTACCTTTGCCGCCATATTATTGATATATATAGCAGGAATATGTCATCTCTTTTATGTGTTTTTTAGCGCATCACAAATAATTCTTCGTGGTAATTTTTCTCAATATCAAAGGAGCGTGCACCGAGCTCTTTTTTTAATGTTTTTGAAAAGATTTCTGGCCCGCAAAAGTAAAAATCATAATCATTTACGTTATCGCATTGAGTTGCGATGTCGTCGATATTTAATCGCGGTGAATGGAGGGTATCTATTACGTTTAACCTTACGCCAGCTTGCTGTGTCAGAGAGTACAACTCATCAGCTAAGTTATTATCAATACCTCGACAACAATAAAATAAATCTATTTGAGGATTGTTCGTTTTTCCTTTAAGTGTTTCTAAGGTAGCGAAAAAAGCAGCGATACCAACACCACCAGTAATCCATATTTGTGGCTTGCTAAGGTCGAAATTAACACGGCCATAGGGACCTTCAACCATTACTGCATCACCTATTTTTACCCGTTCGTACAATCCCGTAGTGAAGTCCCCCAAGGCTTTAATTAAAAAACGTATTTCAGGGTCGGTAGTGCCTGAAACAATGGTAAATGGATGTGGATCTTCATTACCAAACCGTAAATATGCAAACTGTCCTGCTGTATGTCCTTGCCAAGCACTCTTTGGTTTTAATATTAATTCCATTGTTTCAGCTTGTGGAAAATAACGCGTCGAGACAATAACAGCAGCGTGGCGGTTACTGCGTCCGACAAAACCCAATAAACTATATATTGCCGCAATAGAGCCAATAAAAGCAAAGCCGAATGTGAGGTAATAAATAGGTTCTCCCCAATAAGCATGCTTGAGTAGTAATACTGAGTGAACAACGATAAGTAAATAGGCAACTGACATTAGGCGGTGTGATAATTTAAAGGGTTTATATTTTACCGTGGCCCATAGCGAGATCATCAGTAAGGCCAATAGTAAATAAAATCCCCACTCCCCAATATTTTCAGCAAAGCCATGTAAATTATTGACCCACGCATTCCAACTAAACTCAGTTGCCGCTGGTTTTGAATTATGCTGACGAACCGGTCTTGTTAATACGCCAGACATTACCAGCCATTTAGGAACTTGGCACCATAACCAGTGTGAGATACCGAGTGCGATGCTACTGATACCCAACCATTTGTGTACTCGATAAGCTTTATCCATGCCATTAAGCCAGTTCTCAACCATAGATAAACGCATGGCTAATATCATAGTGATGGACATTAATATCAAAGATAAAATGCCGGAGTATTGAATAATGGAAGATCGCCATTCAAAGAGATTGGTTGAAGTAAAGAAGTGCGGTTCCATCGCAAACCAAAAGGCTGATATTGTGGCAATCATTGCCCAGATAAAATTGCGAGTTGTTGTCATGACTTTGTGCCTATATAAACGATAGCTTTATGTTACCTATTGCGATGTAAAGCGACGTCAATATACGTATATCTATGCAAAGTTTGATTGTTTTTATTTTACTTATTTTAAAGGAGCCATTATGACGCCTTTAAAATAGTATTATGGTCATTGATATTAATAAATAGATTACTCTTTGATAACCCCTCCGTTAATAACATGCTTTATTTGGAATGATTAGCTGTTTCCTGATTACGTCGCTGAATTTCATCTTGGAAACGTGTGATTGTAAAATCAATAAATGCACGTAACCGTCGAGGCATTAAATCGCGTTCTGGATAAATAAAACTGATGGGAATAGGAACTTGTGAGGCATAAAGGCAGGGTAAAATATGGACCAATTTTCCTTCAGTAATAAGATTACGGCACAAAAATTCTGGAATGTAGGTAATTCCAAAACCATCTAAACAGAGATCTAACGCGGCGCTTAATGTATTGACCTTAAAACGATAAGGTAGTCCTTCTAATACATTTTTATTCCCCGTACGAACACTACTGATCATTTTAATTTGTTGATGAGGCGCTTTTAGATCGGCCAAACTTTGGGGTAAGCCGTACTGTTCTATGTATTGAGGGCTTGCTACTAATACTCGTGTTGAATGATGGAACGTTCTGACGATCAGCGATGAATCTTCAATTTCGCCAACTTGTATCATAACGTCAAAGCCTTCTTTAATAAGGTCAACTTTACGGTTTGATAATTCAAGATGTATTTTTAAGTTAGGATGTAAAGCCATAAATGCTTTTATACAATCGCCAAAAAAGCCTTTTCCTACCTCTACGGGCATGACCATTTTTAAGGTGCCGCAGACTAGGTCGTGACTCGCGGTGACTTCAAGTTCAGATTGTTCTAAGACGTCTAGAATCTGTGAACAAGAACGGTAAAAAGTATCTCCCTCAGCTGTTAACACTAATTGGCGTGTTGAGCGAGTTAATAATCTAATTCCTAAATAACGTTCTAATTCTGCAATTTTTCGGCTTACTGTTGATTTTGTTAATTCTAATTCAGTCGCCGCTAGCGTAAAACTTTGGCGTTCAACTACGCGTGCGAATATTGCGATCGTGTTTAAATCAAAGCCAATTTTATTGTTTTTTGTCTGCAACAGTCTTTTCCTTTGTAGTGTATATAACAACAATCGATTCCACTTTATACTTTATACCATAAAGTAATTTAGGACGAAAAATGAAAGCATTTTATATCACTCGCACCGCATCTTCTTTGGCGGCGGTGTTGCTATTATCGGCATGTAGTATGATTCCACCCTCTGAACCACAACATCATTCACTACTAACCGCCCAACAAGTTCATTTATATCAGCGTGATCTTAGCGACATAAAAACGGATTGGTGGACTCAATTTAATGATCCGCAATTAAACCAATTAATTACATTAGGGTTAACGAATAACTTAACCTTACAGCAAGCCCAACAGCGTATTGAATTAGCCACTCAGCAGGTTGCTTTAGCTCAAGCGGGTGATAAACCAAGCGTAAATCTCAATATTAGTGGTGGGGCAATAGGGGCAAATTTAGATTCTTTATCCCCTCATAATGCAGAATATTCAGCATTAGGAATGTTGCTGCCTTCTTTTTCTTACCAATTTGATTTTTGGGGTAAAAATAAGGCAATCATTGCTGCTGCAACCAATCAAAAATTATCATTAGAAGCGCAAGCGGTACAAGCGAAGTTACTGTTGTCTGCGGCTATTAGCAGCAGTTATTTTACTTTACAGAATAATTACCGCTTAGAGCAAAATCTTCAGCTGTTGTTGCGTGAAACGAATAAGCAAAAAGCCGTTATTAGCGATCAAATTAAACGTGGTCTCGCAAGCAAAGCTGAATTATTTCAACAGCAAGGCGATCTTGATAAGTTATCAGCACAGCTTTCAATGACGGTTACTCAACAGCAATTAGCAAAAAACCAATTAGCGTTATATTTAGCTAAAACGCCAGAGCAACTGGGAACGCTATTAACGCCAAATGCACACCCAATAAATCAATTGAATACCATGACGACGATTCCAATGAATTTATTGGGGCGTCGCGCGGATATTATTGCGAATAAATGGTTGGTTGAAGCGAATCAACAAGGAATAAAACAAGCTAAAGCAGCTTATTATCCTGATATGAATTTAATGGTCATGGGCGTTTTTCAAAAATTATCTTCGATGAACCCAGCCGATCTGTTTTTAAGTGGTGCAACCATTGCCACAACCTTACCGCTCTATGACGGTGGCGTACGTGATGCTAATTATGCGTCGGCAAATATTCATTATGATCAAGCAGTGACGGTTTATAACCAATCTGTTCTTACGGCTGTAAAACAAGCTTCTGATGCGATTGTTAATTTACAAGAAGCATTACAACAACAAGCGCTTACCGTGGCATCAACCACGCAATATCAGCAAGCCTATATGATTTTTAAGCATCGCTATCAACGTGGATTAGCCAGCTTTTCAGAAATGAATAATGCACAAATAAAATGGCATCAGCAGGTTATTCAAACCACGAATGCTGATAACGCCACGTTACAAAATCAATTACAACTTATTGTTGCCCTCGGTGGTGGTTATCACGCTTAACAATAAACTACCGTCACCTAGCACAATAAATAAGATGAGATTCAATATGACAAATCAACCGCTTAATTCTACTTCTAAAAAAAAGCGCAATACTATTATGAGTGTTTTTGTGCTTATTGCAGCCGCAGGCGCTGCGTATTTATTAATGCCGACTACCTCACAAAGTACAGATGATGCTTATGTTGCAGGCCAGCGAATAATGATCACGGCACAAGAGGCTGGCACGGTTAATGCCATCAACGTTGATGATACTCAACAAGTTAAGCAAGGTGCGCAGCTTGTCACCTTGAATCGTAATCCATTGTTATTAAAGCAACAACAAGCGGAAGCTAACCTTAAAAATACGGTTCGCGATGTACAAAGTAATTATTTGAAAATAGCGCAGTTAAAAGCACAAATAGCAGCAGAAAAAGTTATGTTAGCCCAAGCGAAGCAAGATTATAAGCGTCGAATTGGGGGCGATAAAGATGGCTCAGTATTAGCTGAAGTGTTATCGCATGCTAAAAATACGGTCATGATTAAAGAGCAAAACTTAATTGCATTAAATAAACAATTACAAGCGCTACAAACATTATTGCCGCAAGAAAACATTTTAGATAATCCTCAAGTTCAAATGGCGATTGCGCAATTACGTCATGTTTACCTTGATCAACAAAATGCCACTATCTATGCGCCTAAAGGCGGTATGGTTGTTAATCGTAGTGTGCAAGTGGGTCAACAAATTCAAGCAGGCCAAGCACTAATGACTATCGTGCCATTAGATAATGTTTGGGTTGAAGCTAATTTTAAAGAAACACAGTTACATAATATGCAGCCAGGACAACCCGTTACTATTAAGTCTGATCTTTATGGTGATAAATATACCTATAGCGGTGTTGTAGCGGGTATTGGCGCTGGCACGGGTAGTGCATTTTCAGCAATTCCTGCTCAAAATGCGACAGGTAACTGGATTAAAATTATTCAACGTGTACCTGTCCGTATCTACATTGATTCACAACAAATTAAACAACATCCATTACGTGTTGGTATGTCAATGACAGTGACCGTTGACACCAAAACGACAGTGACGAAACCGTTTGATTATGCTGTGTTTACCGCCAATGAAAGTGCACAGAAGACCACGAACGAACGCTTGGCTGTTGTTGATAAAAAAGTAGAGACATTTGTTAACCGCCTTATTAAAGCTTAGGTGATGTAATGAATGAATCTGTGCCACTAAAAGGCGTTAAACTGCTATTGATTACCTTAGCGACATCAATGGCAACCTTCATGATGATTTTAGATACATCAATTGCCAATGTCGCGATTCCAACTATTGCGGGTAATCTTGGTGTATCAACCGATCAAGGTATTTGGGTGATCACCGCGTTTGGTGCTGCAAATGCGATATCAATGCCAATGACGGGGTTTTTAAGTCGTCGTTTTGGTGAAGTAAAATTATTTATCTTTGCTACTATGGGGTTTGTTATTGCATCGATGCTATGTGGCATGTCGAGCAGTATTGAAATGTTGATTTTTTTCCGCGTGATTCAAGGGGCTATTTCTGGATCGATAGCACCGTTATCACAAAGTATTTTATTGCGAAATTTCCCCAGAGAAAAACACGGTTTAGCGATGTCGTTATGGTCAATGACGGTTGTTGTTGCGCCTATTATGGGGCCAATTTTAGGTGGTGTGCTAACTGATAATTACTCGTGGTCATGGATATTTTTCATTAATGCCCCCATCGGTATTATTGCGAGTGCGTTAGTGTTTTTTCTACTCAAAGGTAAAGAAACAAAAATCCAACGTGAAAGCGTCGATTATATGGGAATTGGGCTATTAGTAGTGGCGGCGGGTAGCCTACAAATGATGCTTGATTTAGGTAAAGATCATGACTGGTTCCAATCTAATTTAATTCTAGGATTAACATTTGTCGCTGTTCTCTCTTGGGGCTGTATGATCATTTGGGAATGGTATCATGATAACCCGGTGGTAAATTTTCGCTTCTTTACCCAACGAAATTTCACGATTGCGGTCATTGTGATGAGCTTAGGGTATATGGTTTACTTTGGCTCTACAGTATTGTTACCGCTGTGGTTACAAGGGGTGATGGGATATACCGCGTCATGGTCAGGTTATGCGACAGCACCCGTCGGTATTTTAGCGGTTGTGAGTGCGCCTATTATTGGTAAATTAGTTCAAAAAATAGATATTCGTTATATTTTAACTTATGCATTTTTGATTTTTTCTGTGGTTGGATTTTGGCGAAGCACTTATAATTTAGCGGCTTCATTTGATTATATTATGATGCCACAATTGATTCAGGGTGCGGCAACGTTGGCTTTTTTTGTGCCACTGCAAAATTTAATTGTAAATAGTGTTAAACCTGATCAAATAGCTAATGCGGTCGCGTTATCAACATTCTTCCGGACTTTATTTGGTAGTTTTTCATCATCAATTGTTACTACGATGTGGGATCAACGAATGGAATTTCACCATTCACGTATTGCAGAAGGATTTACGGTTGCTAATCATCAAGTCAGTCAGTTTATTCATTCAATGGGCAATAACCTTGATGCGGTGAATAATGTCATTACTCGGCAATCCTATATGATGTCAACGGTCGATTTATTTTGGTTGTCAGGGATCTTATGTTTATTACTGATTCCATTAGTATGGCTAGCAAAACCGGTGCGTCATTAATTATTTAGGGTAACCGTTATACGAAGATCCTATAAAAAAGAGTAATCATTTATTATGGTTACTCTTTTTATTGTTGGCGTTTATACATTTTATAATGATAAAAAACATCGCAATATAGATCTATTTTTGGTGATAAACCTCTAGTTGTGTTAAAAATAAACAGATTGAATAAAAATAGAACCAGAAAGAATATTTATACTGATAATCGGGTTTATTTGTGAATATATTGGCATTGATAACAATAATATTTTTAAAATTCAATTAATTAACAAAACATAATATAGATACAATTATTATTTTTAGTATTAAAATTTTGCTTATTACTAAATTTTAAAGCTATTTTATAGTGCGTTTTATAGAATATATGTTTGCATATCTTTTTTTGCTAGAATTATGAGCGTAATATTTTTTTACTCTCAAATATTTCAATGTGTAAATACCAATGAATATCAAAAAAATAGCAACAGTTAGTATTCTTAGCGCTCTAACATTACTTGTTACAGGTTGTTCACCATCAGCTGATTCATCGCATTCATTTACATTTGATATTGCGAATTCAACCATTAATCATAATCTTTCTTCAGGTTCTGGCATGGTTGTGAATAATGGTAAAATCATGGTTGTAGGTGATGATTCACCTTGGCTATTTAGTGTTAATAACGATTTTAAAATTAATAACAAAACATTGATTGAGCATTTTCCTGTTAATGAACAAAATCGTATTAATTACAAAATAAAGCCTGATTTTGAATCAATGACAATGGTTAATTACCTTAATAAGCCTTATTACTTAGTGATGGGTTCTGGTAGTAAAGCCGTGTTACGTGAGCAAGCTTATTTGATGCCTGTCAATGGCGGTGAAAATCAAAAACTGTCACTGTCTAACTTATATGCTCAACTGCATAAAGCAGCAAACTTTACTCAACAAGAAAAAATCAATATTGAAGGTATTGCGAGCACTGGTAATGAAATCTTTATCTTTAATAGAGGTAATGAGGGTAAAAATGCCATTTTCACAATGGATAAAAATGAATTAATGTCTTATTTAGAAGGTAAAACGCAAGCATTGCCTTCTTTAAAAGTATATCAAGTTCAATTGCCTAAAATTAATGGTGTACAGGCTTGCTTCTCTGGTGCCGATTATTGGAAAGATGCTGATAGCATGCTGTTTACTGCATCCGTTGAAGGTAATAATAATAGCAGCATCAGCGATGGCGCGATTCAGGGGAGCTTTGTTGGTGTATTACCATTGAAAGCCTTAGCAAATAAATCATCAATTGATTTAACTGGCTATACTAAAGAGCTGAAAAATAACGGTAAAGCGATTATTACAAAAGCGGAATCTATTGCGATTGAAACCCAAACAAATAAAAAAGCGAGTGGTTACATCGTGAGTGACAATGATAATGGCACCAGTCAATTCTTTACTTTTACTATTGATAAATAAGCCATTGATGGATTAAATAAAAAAGCAGTAATAGTTTATTATTACTGCTTTTTATTTAAGAGATTGTCTGATTAATTCGTTGATAGCGGAAGACATTTCACTGAGCCCCGATCAATAATAGTAGGCTCAAAAGCAGCACATATGCGGGTTGGATTAATTAATAATTTTGTTGCCATGGTTGCCATTTCTGCAATAGGAAAATGAAGGCTGGTTAATTTGGGTGAAACAAATGCTGCTCGTTCGCCACTGTCATAGCAAATTAATGAAATATCATCAGGAATGCGTAACCCATATTCAGATATCGCCAATAATGCCCCCAACGCCATTTCTTCGTTACAACAATAAATCGCACTTGGCCGTAGAGGCTGTTGAAGCAATTGATTGCACGCATCATAGCCACTAGGTAAATCATATTGACCGGAAATACAGGCGATAGGTGTTAGTTTTGCAGCCGCCATAGTATCGATAAATCCTTGATAGCGTAATCGACTGGAGGTGCGAGTTTGTGATCCACTAATGCAAGCAATATGACGATGACCATGTTGGATAAGAAATTGGGTAGCGAGTGTGCTAGCTAAGTGATGATCAAAGCTAATACAGCGAGCTTCTAGGCCCATTACGAGTCGATCTAATAAAATAAAAGCATGTGTTTGCGATAAATCGATAAGTTGCTGATCAGTCATACAACGCACATGTAATATTAAACCATCACAGCGCATGTTATATAATTTAGTGATCGCTTTGAGCTCATTGGCTGCGGTTCCTCCCCCTTGTGTGACAAGTAATTGTTTATGGCTTTTATCGGCTTCTGTTTGGACATTATTCATTAACATACCAAAGAAGCCACCAAGATAGGAGGTAGTGACTAAGCCTAAGGTTTGGCTTTGACTGGATGCTAACGCACGAGCGGCAGGGTTAGGGCTGTAGCCAAGATCGCTAATTGCTTGTTCTATTCGTTGGCGAGTAGCAAGTTTAACGTTACTGTCACCATTTACTACTCGCGATACTGTTGCGCGAGAAACGCCTGCGTGGGCTGCAACATTTTCTAATGTAACCATAAATTATCTCTTTTAAATAGGAATGACTCATAATAAGCCATTCCTATACATATCGTTAGTGAGAAAATTGAGGTAGGTATTGAGCATTAATGCGAAGTATGTCGTCTAAGATAGGTTGTGCTAATTGCGCATCGCCAATCAAAGGGTTGGTGACTAATGCTAATAATGCCGCTTTTTTATTGCCATGAACGGCGGCTTCAATAGTTAACCGTTCAAACGCTTTTATTTGTTGGGTTAATCCATGCATTGAATCAGGTAAATGTCCAAAGGCTAAGGGATGAGCGCCTTGGCTATCGATAATACAATCTGTTTCGATGGCGGCGTCATCAGGTAAGCCGATAATTGCACCATTATTGGTGGTATTTACCACTAATCGTGTGCCTAAGTTATTGTGGATAGCACAAACAAGTTCAATCGCAACTTCTGAATAAAATGAACCACCACGGAAGCTTAGTTGCTCTGGTTTATGATCAAGATTAGGATCTTGATATAACTCAAATAGCTCTTGTTCCACTTTCATGACTTGTTCGGCTCGTGTGCCTTCATTAGCTGCTTGTTTTATTTCATCTTGTAACATAGTTTGTGTTTGATAAAAATAACGATGGTAAGGGCATGGAATTGCTCCTAATGCGCGTAAAAACTCAGGCGACCAAGGTTCTTCTTTAATATTATTCATGGTAAGTGCAGCACCATCACAAAGCATTTCAATCACTTTGTTGGTGACATTCTCACCTTTTAATATGACTTCGTGTGCCCAGACCATATGGTTAAGACCCGCAAAACGCAGCTGTACATCGTTATAATCAGCGTTCAGCATGGTCGCAATCATATGGTGCATAGTGACGGGAACATTACACAGTCCAATAATTTTTGCATTGCTATAACGTGAGACTGCTTCGGTAACAATACCTGCTGGATTAGTAAAATTAATGATCCATGCATTTGGCGCGAGTAGTTCCACTTTTTTAGCAATATCAAGCATAACCGGAATAGTACGTAAGGCTTTAGCAAAGCCGCCGACGCCTGTAGTCTCTTGTCCTAGTAATCCATATTTCAGCCCTAACCGTTCGTCAGCGGCACGTGCAGGTAGTTGACCGACTCTAAATTGGGTTAGAACATAATCAGCACCTTTGATGGCTTCATCTGGGGAAAAATGCACGCTGACGGTAACATCTGAGAGCCCATTATGATCTAACATTCGACGTGTTAATGCGGAAATGATCTCTACTTTATTGTGGCCTTTTTCAACATCAACTAATGCGATCTCATGCAATGGGATTTGTTGCCAACGTTGAATAATACCTTCAATAAGTTCAGGTGAATAACTGCTGCCGCCACCAATAATGGCAATTTTTGCTGTGTTCATGTTGTTATTCCTTATCTTATAAAGCAGAAGTACGACGGTACAATTCAATAAAATCTTGTGCTAAATCTTGAATCACCATGGCATTCATTAAATGATCCTGAGCATGGACGACGATTAAGGTCACTTTTAATTTGCCTTCGCCTTCATCAAGACCAATTAAATTTGTTTGAATTTTATGGGCTTGATTAATGGCTGCTTTGGCTTCATCGATGAAATGTTGTGCTTGTTCAAAATCATTTTTTCTTGCGGCTTGAATGGCCATTAATGATGCACTTCGAGCACTGCCTGCTGTGACCAATAATTCCATAATAGTTTGTTCGATATCCATGATATTTCCTTTAATAACAATGTAATACTTAGGCATTAGCCATAGCAGGCGTCGTGTCGATTTCTTGTTCAACTAATTGTTTTTCATATGCTTTGAAGAATGGATACCAAATAACGGTATCAATCACCATCAGTACAATAACTAAGATAAATGCGCGGTAATCCCAAGCAGTTGAAATCATTGCGCCAATAGGAGCAGGCGTTGTCCATGGTGCCATTGCAATCATTTTTTGAACGAGATTTAAATGCAGAGCAAAATAAGCCAAAGTTGCATTGATCATCGGAACAATAATTAATGGGAAGAAAAGTAATGGGTTCATTACTACTGGGGAACCAAAAATTAGCGGTTCATTGATATTAAAGATGGCAGGGATAACACTAAGTTTACCAATGGTACGTAAATGAATGGAGCGGCTACGAAGATAAAGAAATGCTAAGACTAATGTTGAACCAGACCCGCCAACACAAATATAAAATGACCAATAAGGGGCGGTTAATATTTGCGTGGTATCCATGCCTTTTGACATTAAAGCAGCGTTAGTGGCAAGGTTTGCCATAAATATAGGGTTAAGAAGGCCGGTTACAATATTGTCACCGTGAATCCCTGCAAACCATAATAAGTTAGCAATTAATAAAGCGATTAAGATTGCGGGTAGGGTGTCACCGAGGGCGACTAACGGTTGGAACAGTTGCATGATTGCCGCTGGAAGTAATAACCCATATTGGCTTTGTAAGAATAAGCTAATAGGGTACACCGTGATCATAATACCAATAACGGGATACAATAATTCAAATGAACGTGCAATCGCTGGTGGTACTTGCTCTGGCATTTTGATAGTGATGTTGTATTTTTTTAATAAATGAATTAACTCAACAGACCATAATGCACAAATTATTGCGGTAAATACCCCTTCACCACCAAGAAAGTCCATCGACATTTTATTTTGAATTTGTGGTGCGGCAGCCAATAAGAAAGCGGTTAATGATAACATCGCTGCGGTTAGGCCATCTAATTTATATGATTTAGCTAAACTATATGCGGTCCCTAAACTGACAAAAATGCCCATGAGCCCCATTGTCATAAAATAGGGCATAGTAATTATGTCCCAATTACTTTTTGCGAAATGGAGCCACCATTGACCAAAAGATGATTGAGTATCAGCATCAAAAGGTGGGTTAGCAACAATTAACATAATGCTGCCAATAATTAAAAAAGGCATGGCTGAAATAAAACCATCACGAATGGCTATAATATGACGTTGACCGCCAATTTTAGCTGCAATGGGTGCTATTTTATTTTCAACGATGTTCATCATCGAAACATAAAGGCCCATAGTGAACTCCTTTCAATAATAAATCCTACAAGCACGGTATAAGCCGTGCTGTATTGATACTAAAATAATAAAAATAAAGAAGAGGTATAAATTAACCAATTAAAGCTAAGGCTGTATCTAATACTTTATCGCCCCGCATGGTGCCGTAATCCATCATATTAATAACAGCAACGGGTGTATTTAATGGTGTTGCAAGTTCTGTAATTCGAGCCAGTTCATATTTAACTTGAGGGCCAAGTAATACCACATCATATTGTGGTAAATGATCTTCAATATCAGCAATCGAAATAGCATTAATCATCGTTGCTAATGAACGTTCTTCTGCAGCTTGTTGCATTTTCTTAACTAACATGCTGGTTGACATACCTGCTGCACAACAAAGTAAAATCTTTTTCATTTCAATGCCTTTTGTGATTTGATTGGTTGTGAGAGCGCTCTCATTTGCGATTACAATAAGGTTTATAAGGAATACGTTTTGTGATTAAAATCACCATTTTATAAATAAATACCTTTTGGGTATTTATTTGTGTGATAAAGGTTTAATTTTGATGTTGGTGAATTTTAAATAAGATAGCTTATATTTAATCTATTAATTAACGGTGGTAAAAAGCATGAGATTAGATAACTCATTGGCCTTGAATGAGTATTTGTGAGCGTCAGGGAATAATATGTATTATCAAAACACATATTATTTAGGATTTTAAATAGTCATATTTTTGATACACCTCTAATTTTATAGTGAATGCATGTTGAAAGTGACATTAGTGTATTTTTTTTACTTATAACTATTGGTCACTAAAGTTAATATTATTATAAATTTAACTATGGTGATGAGTATGATGACATCTAAAATATCAACGTCGCAGTTAGCAAAAGCAAAGGGGTTGGTTGCTAAGAATTTATTTAGTGAGTTAGCTGAAGCTGGTTATATTATTCGTGATAATAAAGAATGGTTGTTAACAGATATTGGTAAAGCCGCACAAGGGGAATATAAACAATCATCTCAGTTTGGACAGTATATCGTTTGGCCTGAAGCATTAGAAATTATTACTACGCCATTGTTTGATGGGAAAAAACTATCAGCAACTCAAATAAGTACCCATTTTAAATTATCATCACAGAAGATAAACCAAATACTTGATGAATTAGGCTGGATCAATAAAGCGGTAAAAGGTTGGAAAGTCAGTCAATCTGGCTCTCGATTAGGTGGTGTTCAAAAAGAAGACTCACGTACGGGTATCCCCTATGTAATATGGGATGAAACAGTACTAAAAAATAGCAGTTTACTGCATTCTGTTAATGAAATTACAGGCATAAATGCAGAGGTTAAAAGTACCGATAATTCCGTATCTAACTTTAGACAAAAATTTGAAGCGAAACACCGTGCCGCTGATGGTCATTATGTTCGCTCTAAAGCTGAAATGCTGATTGATAATTGGCTATATATGGCGGGTATAGTACATGCCTATGAGCGAAAATTACCGATTGAAGAAGATTTATATTGTGATTTTTATCTTCCAACTGGCAAGGTATATATCGAATTTTGGGGATTAGAAGATGATCCTAAATATGCTAGTCGTAAGAAAATAAAACAAAATCTGTATACAAAGTATGGATTCAATCTCATTGAATTAAATGATAATGATGTGCAAAACCTTGATGATGTGTTACCTCGAATGCTATTAAAATTTGATATAAAAGCTTATTAAAGGAAAGAGTAAAAGAGAATAACCGTTATAATATTAATTGTTATCGTTTTACTCAATAGCTGATTAATCACTTAATTTCGTTAGGTGATTAATCAGATATTTATTGTCTATCTAAGCGAAGGTTTGGCTAAGAAATAAAAACACACTAATGATAGTTGGTATTGCTGTGTACTTACCTACTTGTTTTAGTGTTAATTTTGTTAGCCTTGGTGCAAGGATATTAACTAATATACTGATATTACAAAAAATGAAAACACCATAGGTTTTTATATCAATTTCGTGGTCTTTGAGTAATTTTATTTGAGCAAGAATTAGAATGACATTAAATGTAATACTCAGTACTCGAGCAATTTGAAATTGGGGAGTATTAAATTCATTTTGTAAGTTATTTTCACTTGCTTTGATGAGGTCATTGTCTTGTTGACTCATAAAGGTTAATTCCTGCTGTAAAGGGGATCACAGCTGCTCTACCCATCAATAATAATAGACGTTGGTAGAGTAGCGATATCTCAAATCGATAATATTATGATCGCACAGCAACGTAGGTTGTGCAATTTTTCACGTAGTGAACTTAACTTGCATTAACTGAGGTTAATCTTGGCCTCGTTGTTCTTTTTTTCGAGCCAACTTTTCTGTACGTCGAAGTGTTTTATGGTAGCTACTTTCAGCACCAATATGTTGCTCACCGCGTGCTATTGCTAAAGCGATCTGTTTTTCTCGTTCTCTAAATCGTGCCAGTTGTTGCAAAGAGTGGTGGCCATGGCATTTAGGACAGCTTACACCTTGTTCATATAAATTCGATTGTTTGTCTGCGACGGTAATAGGCAATCGACACGCGTTACAAATATCATAATCAGCTTGTTCTAATTGATGATTTACAGCGACGCGGCCATCAAATACATAGCAGTCACCTTGCCATAAGCTATCTTGTGGTGAAACTTCTTCAAGGTATTTTAAAATGCCACCTTCAAGGTGATAAACGTCCTCAAAGCCCTGTTGTTTCATATATGCAGTGGATTTTTCACAACGGATCCCCCCAGTACAAAACATCGCGACTTTTTTATGTTTAGTCGGATCCATGTTTTTTTTAACATAATCAGGAAATTCTCTGAATGTGTTGGTATTGGGGTTAACTGCGCCTTTAAATGTTCCGATTTTAACTTCATAATCATTACGAGTATCTACAACCAATACGTTAGGATCGGCAATAAGATCATTCCATGCACTGGGTTTTACGTAAGTGCCTACAACATGGCGAGGATCAATCCCTTCAATGCCTAGCGTTACGATCTCTTTTTTGATCTTTACTTTAGAACGATTAAACGGCTGAGAATTCGAAAGTGACTCTTTATAAACAATACCTGCGAGGGAGGCATCAGCATTTAACCATGCTAATAATGTATCAATGCCTTTACGATCAGCGGCAACAGTACCGTTAATGCCTTCACTTGCCAGTAATAAGGTGCCTCGAATGTGATGCTTTTCCATCAGATCCTGCATGGGTTGACGCAATGTAAGATAATGCTTTAGATCGACAAATTTATACAGAGCACAAATAACATACTGACTCATGATATTTCCTTGTTTTTATTGGGCGTAATAATCGATAACGTTTATGAAAAACAGTATACCCGACTAAATTGGTCAGGTATATATGAGCCGCGATTTTATAATACGTAACAGGGATAACGTCAGCCAAGAAAGGGGGATTATTGATGGGTTGCCAGTGCTAATTAGGACTGCTGTGGTAGCATTTTCAAAAATAAATTATGTTTGCTAAAATAAGCGTGTTTATTTATAGCATTGTCAGCGTAGTCATTAGCTGTTAGTGTCGCAGCCCTTATGCATGTGTTATAGCGTGCAACCTTATATTAAACAGCATATCGACACCTCTTTTTACGGTGAGATGGGTATGTTGACGTTTACAGGACATCATTTTGAGTCAGACGGCATTTTCTACCTTAAATCTTCATTCTGATCTATTGAGTAACTTAGACTCTTTAGGTTATGAAGCAATGACACCTATTCAAGCTCAGAGTCTTCCACTTATTATTGATGGCAAGGATGTCATTGCTCAAGGTAAAACAGGATCAGGTAAAACCGCAGCGTTTGGCTTAGGATTATTAAATAACCTTAATGTAAAACGTTTCCGTGTACAGACGTTAGTATTATGTCCAACACGTGAACTTGCCGATCAAGTGGCTAAAGAGATTCGTCGTTTAGCGCGTGCTATTCATAACATTAAAGTGCTGACTTTATGTGGTGGTATGCCATTTGGACCTCAAATTGGTTCATTAGAACACGGTGCGCACATTATTGTGGGTACGCCTGGTCGTATTGAAGAGCATGTTCAAAAAGGTTTCTTATGCCTTGATGAGCTAAACACGTTAGTGCTTGATGAAGCTGACCGTATGCTAGAAATGGGTTTTCAAGACTCATTAGACGTGATTATTGATGCTGCTCCAAGTGATCGCCAAACATTGTTATTCAGTGCAACTTACCCAGATCAAATTGCTTCTATTGCAAAGCGCATCATGAAAAACCCAGTGCAAGTAAAAGTAGAATCTAGCCATGACGATAGCAGTATCTCACAGCACTTTTACAAAGTAAGTGGTAATGAAGCGCGTTTAGATGCTGTGCGTTTATTATTGAATCAGCATCGTCCAGAATCATGTGTGATCTTCTGTAACACCAAACGTGAAGCACAAGAGATGTCTGATGACTTAGAAGACTTTGGCTTCAGTTCTATTGCATTGCACGGTGACTTAGAACAACGTGAGCGTGATCGTACTTTAGTTCTGTTCTCTAATAAAAGTAAATCAATCCTAGTGGCGACTGACGTTGCAGCTCGTGGCTTAGATATTGATAATCTTGATATGGTAATTAACTACCATTTAGCACGTGATACAGAAGTGCACGTTCACCGTATTGGCCGTACTGGTCGTGCGGGTAGTAAAGGTATTGCATGTTCATTATTTAGCGATAAAGAGCATTACAAAGTTAAATTACTTGAAGATTACCTTGATCGTGACATTGAAGGCGAAGCTTTACCTGCCGGTAATTTATTAGATCAACCGACTTTCCGTCCTGAAATGATCACGTTAATGATCGATGGCGGTAAGAAGCAAAAAGTACGTCCGGGTGATATTTTAGGCGCATTAACGGGTGATAAAGGTATTGCGGGCGCAGCTGTGGGTAAGATCAATGTATTTGATCACTGTGCTTATGTTGCAGTTAAACGTGAGGTCGCTCGTGAGGCTTTACAAAAATTAGAAAAAGGTCGTATTAAAGGTCGTAACTTCCGTTCACGTCAACTACGTTAACTGACATACCAGCCCTTATAACCATTATAATTATGCCGATGTTGTGCTTTGTAAATAAAGCCACCATCGGCTTTTTTGTTATTGTAAAACAGAATAATCATAATGGTTGCTAGTTTATTGTGTCTGTATTGTGATTTAATTGTAGCGTATGTGCATACATTGTCTCTAAATTAGCATTCTCAAGCTAATGATTTAAGGGGATGACATCGTGCTGCTATTTGTGTTGTATTTTTTAAAGAGTATCCATTTATGCATCAAGAAATGATTGGATTGACGATTGCAGGCCTTGGGGTACTAGGGCTTGGATGTCAATGGCTTGCATGGCGTATGAAATTACCCGCGATTTTATTATTGCTTATTGCTGGTTTATTAATTGGCCCTGTGACAGGCATATTTAACCCTAATATTCTGTTTGGTGATTTACTGTTTCCACTGATTTCATTAGCCGTGGCCGTAATTTTGTTTGAGGGGAGCCTAACCTTAAACTTTGCTGAAATAAAAACGGTGCGAAAAAACGTAAAAAGTATTGTTACTATTGGTGCGATTATTACATGGGTTATTACCAGTATTGTAACGCACTATTTATTAGATTTCAGTTGGTCATTGGCGTTCTTGTTTGGCTCTATGACTGTTGTAACGGGGCCAACAGTGATAGTGCCTTTATTACGGACAGTAAGACCACAAGCTAAACTTGCCAATATTTTACGTTGGGAAGGAATATTGATTGACCCTATTGGGGCGATCTTTGTGGTGATCGTATACGAGTTTATTGTTTCTAGTAGCCAAATGCACAGCCTTGAAGTCTTTGGTTTAATGCTGTTGGTTGGACTCGTCATTGGTGCTGTAGCGGGGTGGTTTATCGCTTATGTGCTGCGTAATCATCTTTTACCAGAATATTTACAACCGTTTGCTGTATTGGCCGTTGTGTTGGGCGTGTTTGCTGGCGCGAATGTGCTTGAATCTGAAGCTGGATTATTAGCTGTTACCGTTATGGGTATGTGGCTTGCTAATGCAAAAGATGTTGATATTCGTCATATTCTTCACTTTAAAGAAAACCTGACTATTTTATTAATCTCAGGGTTATTTTTAATTCTAGCATCCCGTATTCAATTGGCTGATTTCCATGCATTAGGTTGGGGAGCTATTACGTTATTTGTGGTGATTCAATTAGTTGCAAGACCTGCATCTATTTTTATTTCGACAATGTTTAGTCAGTTAGCATTTAAAGAAAAATTATTTTTAGCTTGGGTTGCACCTAGAGGTATTGTTGCCGCAGCAATTTCAGCTTTATTTGCATTGAAATTAATCGATGATGGTGTTGCTGGAGCTCAACTGTTAGTACCACTGACTTTCATGGTGATTATCGGCACGGTGGTACTACAAAGTTTAACTGCTCGTCCTATTGCTCGTTTATTAGGGGTTGCTGAACCATCACCAAAGGGCTTCTTAATTGTTGGCGCTAATGATGTTGCGCGAGAAATTGGATTAGCGCTTAAAAAATACGACTGTCGAGTGGTGATGACGGATTCTAACTGGGATTATATTCGCGCAGCTCGAATGGCCGGTTTAGAAACCTATTATGGTAATGCGGTCTCTAGTCATGCTGATGAATATTTGGATTTAATTGGGGTGGGCCATTTGTTAGCACTTACTCCAGATAAACACTTTAATGCAGTTGCCGCCAGCCATTATGAAACATATTTTGGACAACGTAATATTTTTCGTTTAAATGGTCGTCGGCATAATAGTGGCCTAGAGAAGCACTCTGCGACTCAAGCTCACAGCGGATCGGTTCTATTTGGCGATGATATCAGTTATAAAAAATTGGCGAGTTTAATTAACCAAGGTGGAGAAATTAAACACACTAAATTAAGTGATAACTTTACACTGGAAGATTATTTTCAGCAGTATAAAGGTTCATCACTTATTCCATTGTTTGCGATTGATTTAAAGCAAAATATTGTTCCGTTTACCGTCACTTCAACGCAAGAAGCAAAAGCGGGATGGACGATTGTCGCTTTAGTTAAAGAGTCGGCATAGCAGTTATTTTTTACGATAAAATAAAAAAAGCACCGAAATGGTGCTTTTTTATTGTTTGTAATTAACTACTTAATGTTTAATTTTTCCATTTGTTGTTGCAGCTTATCTAATTGCTGCATTTTCGCTTTTAATCCAAGTGACTCAGCGTTGATGGCAGCAGGATTCATTTGGGTACTTACCTGCATTGGGTAATTAGGCAGGGTCTCAAAGAATTGGCCTAATACGTCTTGCATGGGTACGAATAACCACATGTTGTCAGCCATCCAACGTAGATACATTCCAGATTCATGAGGCGCTTTTTCAAATGGGTCTGCACGTAGATGGATAATCTGAGGCCAGTTTGGTGATTGACGAACGGCATTTGAGATATTGCCATCCATTACGGCGAAATTCAGTTTCCAATCTTTCCAGCGCACTGCATTTAACTCACCATTAGCCGTGAAATAAAGCAGTGATTCACGTGGTCCTTTATCTACTTTGCCTTCAAATAGTGGTTTGAAATCGTAACCATCAATATGAACTTTAAATTCTTTGCCATTGGCTTTATAGCCTTTAGCCAGTTTTTCTTTTACATCTGGAACACCAGCAGCATCAAGTAAGGTTGGAAGCCAATCTTGGTGTGCCATCATTTCATTAATTTTAGTTCCAGGTTTGATTGTGCCCGGCCAACGTACTAACTGAGGCACACGCATACCGCCTTCCCATGTTGTGCCTTTTTCGCCATAAAATGGTGTAGCACCGCCATCAGGCCACGTTACTGTTTCAGCGCCATTATCGGTGGAATAAATAACGATAGTATTATCAGTAATGCCGAGCTCATCAAGTTTATCCAATAAAATACCCACTTGATCATCATGTTCCATCATGCCATCTGCATAAATGCTGACACCTGATGCGCCACGGTATTTTTCTTGCAATCGTGTCCAAACGTGCATACGTGTAGTGTTATGCCAGATAAAGAATGGTTTATTAGCTTTAACGGCTTTTTCCATAAAGGCCAAAGAAGAACTTAGGAATTCTTCATCGGCATGCTCCATACGTTTACGTGTCATTGGTCCGGTATCTTCGATTTTACCGTCAGCATAGGATTTGATTACACCACGAGGGCCATAGTTTTTATGAAATTCTGGATCTTTAGGGTAGTAATAGGTCTCAGGTTCTTCCTCGGCATTTAAGTGATAAAGATTACCAAAAAATTCGTCAAAGCCATGGTTGGTTGGTAAATGTTTATCTTGATCGCCTAAATGGTTTTTACCAAATTGTGCCGTCATATAACCCTGATCTTTTAATAGATCAGCGATAGTTGGTGCCCAATCAGGAATGCCATGCTCCGATCCAGGCATACCGATAGTTAACAAACCGGTACGGAAAGGTTCTTGACCTGTAATAAAGGCGGCACGTCCAGCGGTACAAGATTGTTGTCCATAGTGATCGGTAAACAGTGCCCCTTCATTAGCTATTCTGTCAATATTGGGGGTTTTATATCCCATCATGCCTTGGTTATAAGCACTGATATTCCAATAACCGACATCATCACCAAAAATGGCAAGTATATTCGGTTGAGATGCAGCCATTGCTGATCCTGACGCGGCAAGTAGTCCAATACTAAGTGCAATTTTATTAAGGTGATTCGCCATGCATAAGTCCCATTAGTTGCGATTAATTTTAGGTACTCTAAGTGAGTAATAAAAATGCGTCGCTTTATAGGCGTTATAACCAAAAGTTATTATTTCTATTAACATATTGATTTTTATTAGTTTTATGTGTTTTTACGATGAGCGTGATATTGCTGAAAAGTGAGAGCTTTATCTCATGTTTTGGTGATATAAGTTTATTTTTAATAAGTACTTAGGATATTGCTAATCTATTTTGTTGATATTAATAAGATTGTCAGTAATGGCGTTATTTGTTGCATTTTTTCGCTGTTAAATGTGAGCAGTGTGTTAATTTATGTTAGCTAAAATGTACTCTCTGAGCTATACATTTAAAGGTGTTTTTTACTCGTGTATACAGGAGTTTATATGACAGTTAGAAAGGGAACTCAACGCCGATTAAGTATTTTAGCGGCCGTTTTGATGGGCGCTTCTGGCTATTCTGTTGCAGCAGAAAAGCCAAATATATTAGTTATTTGGGGCGATGATATTGGGCAATCTAATATTAGTGCTTATACTTTTGGTCTGATGGGATATAAAACGCCTAATATTGATAGTATTGCCAAAGAAGGAATGATGTTTACCGATTATTATGGTGAGCAATCGTGTACCGCTGGACGTTCTACATTTATTACTGGGCAAGGGGTGCTTCGTACTGGATTAAGTAAAGTCGGATTACCTGGCGCTGATATTGGTTTACAAGCCGAAGATGCAACCATTGCTGAAGTACTTAAACCTCAAGGTTACATGACGGGGCAATTTGGTAAAAATCACCTCGGTGATAAAGATGAAATGCTACCTACAAACCATGGTTTTGACGAATTTTTTGGTAATCTTTATCACTTAAATGCCGAGGAAGAACCTGAAAATATTGATTACCCTAAAGATCCAGAATTTCGCAAAAAATTTGGCCCTCGTGGTGTCATCCATTCTTATGCTGACGGTAAGATCGAAGATACCGGCCCATTAACCCGTAAGCGTATGGAAACGGTTGATGATGAAACGGCGGCTGCCGCGATTGATTTCATGGGACGGGCAGTGAAAGCGGATAAACCTTTCTTTGTGTGGTGGAATGCAACTCGTATGCACTTTAGAACCCACGTGAAGCCTGAGCTTCAAGGTTCAACCGGTATCAGTAATTATGCTGATGGTATGGTTGAGCACGATAACCATGTTGGTGAATTATTAAAAGCGGTAGATAAGCTAGGCATTAAAGATAATACCATTGTCTTTTATTCAACTGATAATGGCCCTCATATGAACTCATGGCCAGATGCGGGTACAACACCGTTCCGTAGTGAGAAAAATACCAACTGGGAAGGCGCATACCGTGTTCCTGCAATGGTTCGTTGGCCGGGTAAGATTCAGCCTGGTGTTGTATCCAATGAAATTATGCACCACATGGATTGGCTACCAACATTTGCAGCCGCAGCAGGTAATGACAAGATTAAAGAAGAGCTAAAAGATGGCACTAAACTCGGTAATAAGAGTTTTAAAAACCATCTTGATGGTTATAACTTCTTACCTTATTTAACAGGAAAAGAAGACAAAGGACGTCGTGATGAAATCTTCTACTTTACCGATGATGGTGATTTAGCGGCGCTGCGTTATAACAAATGGAAAGCCGTGTTCATGGAGCAACGCGCGAAAGGTACTCTTCAAATCTGGGCTGAACCTTTTGTGACCTTACGTGTGCCTAAACTATTTAATTTACGTATGGACCCATATGAAGTGGCTGATGTGACGTCAAATACTTACTATGATTGGTTATTAGATCACGCGTATATGTTTGTTCCGGCACAAGCGTATGTAGGCAAATATCTAGAAACCTTTAAAGAGTTTCCACCACGTCAAAAAGCGGCAAGTTTTAGTTTGGATCAAGTAATGGAAAAACTTCAACAACCGCATAATAAGTAATTAAGCATTGACTAATATTTGGGCTCTTCGGGGCCCATTTTCATTCTAGAATAAGCCGCTTTTATTCACATAAAGACTAATGTAAATGGAAAATTCATCCGATATAAGCTATATCTGAAGTATCGCTATAATATATTTTAAATACAAAGGGTTAGTTAATATCAATACAAGGATGTATATGATTGATAAAACAGTATTCGCTATTTTTTGCCAAGTATGGATAAGTCTAATGATGTTGACATCAACGGCTTTTGCTGCGGATTTTGTAGGTAGTGATCAGTGTATTGATTGTCATAACGATCAAGTTAAGGCATGGCAAGGGTCTGATCATGACATGGCGATGAAACACGCTGATAAAAACAGTGTGTTGGGTGATTTTAATGATGTAACGTTTACATTTAAAGGCAAAGTGAATCGTTTTTTTACTAAAGGCGATCAATATTGGGTCAATATTGAAGGGCCTGATAACCAGTTTCATGATTATAAAATTAGTTATACTTTTGGCTTTGAACCACTACAGCAATATATGGTGGAATTTGACGATGGACGTATTCAATTGATTCCATTTGCTTGGGATGCTAGAGCGCAAGAGCAAGGAGGACAGCGTTGGTATCATCTTTATCCTGAAATGGAAAATACAGACGCGTTTTATTGGACTAACACTGGCCAGAATTGGAACTTCATGTGTGCAGATTGTCATTCTACCGATGTTAAGAAAAATTATGATGCTAAAACGAATACTTATAACACCCAATGGTTTGAAATAAACGTTGGTTGTGAAGCTTGTCATGGGCCTGCCAGTGATCATATTTCATGGGCTAAAAGTGAGCAAAAAAACACTATGGCTCATTATGGTTTTGAACGTGATTTAAGTAAGTCTGTCAAAGAATGGGTGTTTAAAGAAGGGCATTCAACTTTGCAGCCCAAAGAAATTCAACTTACAGATCAAATAACGGTGTGTGCGCAATGTCATAGTCGTCGAGTGCAATTAAATGAAGACCAAGCCCACGTTAAAGGTTCACTGCTAGACAGTTATTTGCCGAGCTTAATTACGTCTGAGTTATACCATAATGATGGTCAGATTTATGATGAAGATTATGTTTATGGTTCTTTCATGCAGTCAAAAATGGCTGAAAAAGGGGTAACTTGTACCAACTGTCACAATCCGCATTCAACCAAATTAGAGATTCCTGAGCAGGCCGTCTGTAGTCAATGCCATATAGCATCTGAATATACGCCCGAAAAACATACTTTTCATAAAGCAAACACGGAAGCGTCACAATGTACCACTTGCCATATGCCTGAAACGACGTATATGGGAGTGGACGCACGGCGTGATCATAGTTGGCAAATTCCCCGTCCTGATTTAAGTAAAAATATTGGTACCCCCAATGTCTGTACTCAATGTCATCAACAACAAGATGATGCTTGGGCAGATAAACACGTTGGTCAATGGTTCCCTGATTCACCTTATCGAAATCAACAACATTTTGCGGTCGCATTTTATGCCGCAGATATTAATTATCGAGGCGCAGGTGATGCACTGTCTTACACCGCTCAAGATATAAAACAAGCGGGGATCATTCGTGGTTCAGCATTACAGCGCTTAGGTGCTTTTCCAAGTAAGAATACGGTCGTAGCTTTGGGGCGGGCGATAAAACATGACGATCCATTAATACGTTTAGGCGCAATTCAAGGCTCCGCTGGATATTCAGCTTACGATCGGTGGCAGATATTATCGCCGTTATTAACCGATAAGGTACTTGGCGTGCGAACGGAAGCGGCAGGAGCATTAGCGGCATATTGGCCAGAGTGGAACCCATTACAGCGAGAACAGTTATCTCCAGCATTAGATGAGTACATTGAAATTCAATTATTTAATGCCGACAGAGGCTTTGGAATGACGAACTTAGGCAATGTTTATCGTGCTCAGGGAGAATTTAAAAAGGCAGAACAGGCATATTTAAAGGCAATAAAAGTTGAGCCTTATTTTGTTAATAGCTATGTCAATCTTGCTGATTTATATCGAGCGCAAGGCAATGAAGTTAAAGGTATTGAATTAATGCAACAAGGGATCACCGCGCAACCTAAATCTGGGGTATTACGCTATAGCACAGGTCTTGCATTACTACGCCTAAACGACAAAGCACAAGCATCCACTTATTTTGAACAAGCGACAGCCGTTGATCCTCAAAATGCGCAATATTGGTATGTTTATGGTCTTTCTCTAGAACAGAGTAATACCAATCAAGCAGCAACTGCATTAGCAACAGCGTTCAGTTTAAGTGCAAATCCGCAACATTTATTTGCCCAGTGTGATCTGTTGTTAAAAGCGAAATCATCACAAGCAAAAGTCTGTATTACTCAGTTGGAACAATACGCCCTTAAAAATGTCATTGATGCACTCAAAAAACGGCTTTATTGATGAGGTCTATAACCAATAGTTATGGCGGATTTGATTAAGATAATACGTAGTCAATCATCAGGTAAGTGGGCATAAGGAGAAAACATGAATCAAACTCAACAGGCTATTACAACGCTTATCTCTCAAGTCGAGGCATCGGTGATTGGTCAATCCGATGTGGTTCGTGCACTTGTTATTGGGTTATTAACGCAGGGACACGTTTTACTTGAAGGATTACCCGGCACGGCAAAAACACGCTCAGTTAAGTCATTGGCGGATAATTTGCAGACCTCATTTGGACGAATTCAATTTACACCTGATTTACTGCCTTCCGATGTAACAGGAACTGAAGTCTATCAAGAATTAAATGGTAAACCGCAATTGCATTTTCAAGCAGGACCTATTTTTAATAGTATTGTGCTTGCTGATGAAATTAACCGCGCACCCGCAAAAGTTCAAGCGGCGTTATTGGAAGCGATGGCAGAAAGAACAATAACCGTCGGTGATAAAACGCACGTATTACCAGAACTTTTTATGGTGTTAGCAACGCAAAACCCCGTAGAACAAGAAGGAACGTATCCACTACCCGAAGCGCAAATGGATCGATTTATAATGAAGGTCAGCGTTGATTACCCTGATGATGACGCTGAACTTGAGATTATTCGTCTTGTGCGCGGTGAAGAAACCGATCCTAAGTTAACCGCTGAGATTACAAAAAATCATACTAATACCAATATTCAATTAGATCCCTCCATTGTGATGCAAGCACGAGCTGAGCTTGCGCTGGTGGAAATATCTGAAATTAGCGAACGTTATATTGTGGCGTTAGTGATGGCAACGCGCAAACCTGAACGTTATTTAGCATCGTCACTTTCTCGTTGGATAGAGGTGGGAGCAAGTCCTCGCGCTTCAATTGCATTAGACAAATGTGCCCGTGCTTATGCATGGCTACAAGCGAGAGATTATGTTGAACCTGATGATATTCGAGCAATGGCGCACGCGGTATTAGGACATCGGATTACGTTGAGCTATGACGCATTAGCTGATGGTGTGACTCAACAACAAGTGATAGATGAATTGTTGGATTATGTTGTTATTGGGTAGGGCTTTTTATGAGTAAAAAAAGCACAGATAGCCGTATTCATTGTGAATATAGCCAACTAATTAAATTACAATCTCAAGCGGGATTTTTCAGTTTATTACCCAATTTAAAAGCAGGTACAGCGTTGTCGGGTCGCCATTCGTCTATTTTTCGAGGACGGGGGTTAAATTTTGAAGAGTTACGACATTACCAATTAGGGGATGACATTCGTAATCTTGATTGGAAGGTGACGCTGCGAACGGGAAAACCCCATGTTCGCTCATATACCGAAGAGAAAGATCGTAATTTTATTATTTGTGTCGATCAACGCAGTAGTATGTTCTTTTCATCCATTGATACCATGAAATCTGTGGTTGCCGCAGAATTAGCGGCATTGACCGCATGGCGTATTCTTAAAGACAGCGATCGCGTTGGTTTTATTATTAATACCCCTCATCAAATACATTGGTTAAAGCCAAAGCGATCTCAAGCTGATCTGCTGCATCGATTACAGCTATTGTCTGATGTGAATCAATCGCTTGATGTCAGCAGTAATGATAACTATGAGGTTGGATTTACTCAATTTGTTACGTTATTAGGTCGTTTGAAACTCAAAGAAGCCACCATCATTATTTTAAGTGATTGGCATGGAGCCACGGTTGATGAAATTACCCATCTGAAACATCTACAAAAACATAATGATGTATTAGGGGTATTAATTTCTGATCCTTTTGAATCTCAGTTTCCACCGCAATACAGCCATTGGGTGGTGGGGGATGGATCGTATCAACTTAATTTAAGTGATGCTAAGCGGTTTGACTTAGCCAATAAAGGCTTAGGTAAACATCAAGATTTAAAGAAAGAGCAATTAATTCAACTGATGGCGACAAAAGGGCTGCCATTGATTGAAGCAGATACGTCGGGTCATCATCTTGAACAATTTAAACGTGCAATTGGAGGCCGATAATGAGCATTCATGCGCCACCTAGTAATTACATGTTAAGAAATATGAGTGAGGTGACAATACCTGATCATGTGAGCTGGTTTCCTCAAACTATTGGCTGGAAAATTGTTGCGGCTATTTTGATTGTTGTTGCTTTATATTATGTTATTCAATCGATTAGGTTGTGGTGGAATAACCGTTACCGCCGAGAAGCAATGGCTCTGATGAGCGTCATGCAAGCCTCAATAAATAGCACCAGTATGCCATTATCATTGCCTTTAGATGTATTTGAAGTGATGAAGGCGGTATTAGTTTATCTTAATCCTCAAAAAGCCAATGCCTTTGGTGAAAAATTCCTTACTGATTTAGATGATTATCGCTCACCACAAAATGCAGTCTTTAATGATGCACTTGGCCAGAAGTGGATGCGATCTTTGGTGCAAAAACAGTGTCTATTATCCAAGCAAGAATTATCAGCACTAATGACATTATGCCAGCAATGGTTAGTCGAACATGGTGAACTTCATTTAAAGAAAAATGGAGGCCAAAATGTTGTTTAGTCAATTGGAGTTAGTGAATCCATATTGGTTATGGCTATTACCATTACCGATTATTATTTATTGGTTTATTCCCGCTTATCGCACCCGTCAATCAGCGATAAAAGTGCCTTTTTTTGATGTGCTAGTCCAAGCGTTAGATGAAGTACCGTCTGAGGGGGCAGGTCAGTTAAGAGCCAGTTATTGGCAAAAAGCCTTGCTTATTATTTCATGGTGCTTATTAATTTTTGCATTAACTAAGCCGACTATTTTAGGGCCACCACAAACACGAGAAAGTCTAGGGCGAGATGTGATGGTGGTTGTAGACTTATCCGGTTCAATGGCTGAGCGAGATTTTGTCTCAAAAACAGCATCTGATAATGGCGGTATTCAAAAAATATCGCGCTTAGATGCAGCGAAAGAAGTATTAGCTGATTTTGCAACAACGCGTCAAGGAGATCGCTTAGGGCTGATTTTATTTGGTGACGCAGCATTTGTACAAACACCGTTTACAGCCGATCAAAAAGCATGGTTAGCACTCTTAAATCAAACTGATGTGGCAATGGCTGGTCAAAGTACCCATTTGGGTGATGCAATCGGGCTCGCGATTAAAGTGTTTGAACAAAGTGCATCTGCTGAACTTTCTACTTCAACTGACTCCCAACACCAAAATGAGAAACCCCGAGAGAAAGTCGCGATTGTATTAACTGATGGTAATGATACTGGTAGCTATGTTGAGCCGATTGATGCCGCTAAAGTTGCTGCGGCTAAAAATGTTCGTATTCATATGATTGCGATGGGGGATCCTACAACAGTTGGTGAGAAAGCATTAGATATGGATGTGATCAATCGGGTTGCGGAAGTATCTGGAGGGCAAGCATTTCAAGCCATTAATCGAAATGAGTTAGAACAAGCTTATGCGGCAATTGGTAAATTAGAGCCACAGTTATATGAAAGCACCACATATCGACCTAAAAAGTCGGTTCATCAATATCCAATTATGTTAATTGTGGTGATGTATCTGTTTGGATTTGGGGTTGCAACGATGAGGCGACAGTTGACACCATCGTTAAATAAAACCACGCTACACTCAGGAGAAAAACATGTTTAATTCCCTGATGTGGCAACAAATTGTCGATAATTTTCATTTTATTCGCCCATGGTGGTTATTGCTCTTGGTTCCTTTGTCCATTGTGATTTATTTACGCTGGAAACAAGATTCAAACAATGAATGGCAGCAACAACTACCGCAACATTTGCGTCAAGTTTTAACCATTGGTGATAGTGGTTGGAAAAAACAATTACCGCTGAAGTTGTTAAGTGTATCCATGCTGGTGGCCATTATTGTGTGTGCGGGTCCAACATGGGAACGTGAAGCTTCACCTTTTGGGGAAGATAAAGCCGCTTTATTGATTGTGCTTGATAACAGTGAATCTATGTTACAAAAAGATCTTGCCCCTAATCGCTTAGAACGTGCGAAACAAAAGATTCGAGATTTAATTGCATTACGTCAGGGGGGGAAAACTGGATTAGTCGTTTTTGCAGGTTCAGCGCATTTAGCGATGCCATTAACCAAAGATGATGCTGTTTTTGCGCCTTTTTTAGCGGCGATTCAGCCTGATATTATGCCAGTAAAAGGCAAGAGCGCCGAAACAGCGCTAGCGTTAATTGAACCGCAACTAAGTACTGAAAATGTAGGTACGGTATTGCTCATTACTGACGCCGTTAATTCGGTAACAATTGAAGCGTTTAAAGATTATTTTGCCGTCAGTCCTCATCAATTATTGGTGTTAGCGGCGGGCAATAAAGACCGCGTCAGTAATGAACCTCTTGATTTGGCATCACTTAAGTCCCTCGCAAAAAACACGCAAGGGAGCGTAGTGGAAGTGACCATTGATGATAGTGATATCAAGGCACTTAACCGTAATATTGAACGCCATATGCAGTTAAATAATGAATCTGCAATGCCATGGAAAGACATGGGGTATTTTTTGCTGTTTCCCGTGATGTTATTGATGTTGTTATGGTTTAGAAAAGGGTGGTTAGTCAAGTGGTGTTTAGTAGCCGCTATTGTGTTTCCAAGTTTTTATTCAACGATCACTTATGCGGAAACCGTAAGCCTAAAAGCGGTTACAAATGAGCCGATAGCCGATGTGACGATGTGGGATAAAACAGTACATTGGTGGATGAATATTTGGTTGACGCCGGATCAACAAGGGCAATGGTATTTTAATCAATTTGATTATTTAACCGCAGCAAAGCGTTATCAAGATCCTCTTAAAAAAGGCATCGCTTATTATTATGCGGGTGAATATAAATTATCTCACAGTACTTTTTTACAAGTAAAAACACCCCAAAGTCTTTTTAATGCTGCGAATGCCCTCGCAAGGCAAAGAGAATATGTTGCTGCGCGTGATCTTTATCAGTTATTGCTTGATAGCGGTGAACTTGAAACGGAATTAAAAGCACAGGTCGAGAACAATTTAGCCATTATGCAAGGCATCGTTGATGAAGTAAATCGTATCAGTGAAAGCCAAAAAGGCAGCACTGATGGTCCTGAAGAGTCGTTTGAATTAGGTGATGATAAGCCTAAAACAGGGGATGGCGCTGATGAAAAAGTGGATGCTGCAATGATGGCAAAAGAGACGCTTAATGCGAACGAAATATTAGGTAGTCAAGCACTGGCTGATAAATGGTTACGTCGCGTAGAAGCTGATCCTAAGTATTTTTTACGTGCTAAATTTCAATTGCAGCTTCGTTCGCAATCAGTGGATATAAAAGATGTGCCTAATGAGGAGATTAAATAATGCCCCCCTATAATGCTCCCCATTATTTTCAGCGCTACGTTGTCTATATTTTGGTTATGCTTACATTGCTGTCGATAAGTGTTAATGCACAAGCAAGCACAGCCAATATGCTTGATAAATCAGATCAAGTGACAATAAAAACATGGTTAAGTGATACAGAGAATATTCACAAAACAAAAGACAGTAAGACGCCAACCTATGCCGTTAATCAACAGATTATTCTCTATATCGAAGTGATTACACCGCGATGGTTTACTGGTGGAACGCGAATCGCACCGATTGAAATACCCAATGTGGTGGCTAAACAGCGCAATCAATTAGCGATGAATTTTACCGAAAAAAAAGAGGGGATTACCTGGACCCATCAACGTTGGGAAATAACATTATATCCTCAAGTTGAGGGACATTTTGTGGTGCCCTCAACGGCTGTAACGGTACAAGTGTCACGTCCTAATTCAACCAATGCCACAGGGGTTTTATATACCGAACCACAGGCGTTCTCTGCTATTATTCCATCAGGATTATTAAGTGATCAATCGGTATGGGTTTCAGGGCGAGATTTCTCGGTTGAGCAGCAATGGAGTCAATCTAACCCTGAATTAAAAGCAGGAGATGCGATCACGCGTACCTTGATTGTAAAAGGGTCAAATACCTTAGCAATGCTGATTCCAAAACTGATTCAACCAATAGCGACTGCGGATTATCAAATATATCCTCAACCCAATCAATTAAGTGATTCACAAACCCGTGGTGATTATTTTTCTGAACGAAAAGAATCGACTGTTTATGTACTTCAAAATGGGGGGCAAGTAAGCTTTCCTGCTACTCATTTAACGTGGTGGGATACTGAGACTCAAACTTTAAAAACTATTAAGTTTGAAGGGCAATCTTTTCATGTATCTCATACAGTCAATTCATGGTTGCATCAATATTGGCATTGGTTGGTCACATTAGTAACAGCTATTGTGGCGATAGTGATGATAGCGTTTAAAACTGTCGCCTATTATAAAACACACCCGTTACCGGCTTGGTTTATCTATGCAAAAGCAATAAAGCATCAACGGTGGGGCCAAGTGAGAGTGTTACTTTACCGTGCATTAAGACGTCATAACGATCAGTTACAATTAAAGCAATACTGTGACACTGTCGATTGGCAACAAGATGCAACTCAGTTTCAATCGAACGGTATTACAAAAAAGTTATCACTGTTTTTATGGCAACAGATTACTCAATCAGGGCGAGGTTTGAATGCTATCCGTGCGAAGTGTAAGCCCAAGCCTGTTTTTCCTCATTTGAACAAACAACGTACAAAATATAAGAAAAATAAAGAGCATTAACACAGAAATGAGATGGAGCTGTTGTCTCTTCTTGGCTGCGTTATACAGTAATATTAATTAGATTAGTAATATCAATCCTTATGAAAAGTACAGAGCTTAACCTTATACCTATTTTTGTGGCTATTTATGAAGAGAAGAATCTATCTAAAGCCGCATCACGAATGAATGTTAGCCAACCCGCGGTCAGTAAAGCACTTAAAAGGTTACGTGAAATTTATAATGATCCTTTATTTCATCGTAATACCACAGGCGTAGAACCGACAGTCTTTGCTACCGATATTTACCCTGCAATGTCGACTGCATTAAAAAATTTCACATCGACTTTGTCTGCATCGAGAGAATTTGATCCTAAAATATCGAATCGTATTTTCTCTATCGCGGTTGTGTCGACCGTGAGTTATTCATTAATACCTAAGTTAATGCAACAAATTCGGTTATGTGCGCCTAATATTGCGTTAGAAGTTCATCCTCAATTTACTGAAGATCTTGAATCTGATTTACGCTTACAGCGCTATGACTTAGTCATTGATTTAGCCCTTCGTGGACGTACAGTTTTAAAGTCTGAAGTTATTTATACCGAAAGGTTACGGGTTGTTTGTCGTGAAAATCATCCTCGTATTGGTGATTCTATTTCATTAGCTGAATTTTTAAGTGAAGAGCATGTTGCAGCCTCACGGTGGCATAGTCGTAGTAGTTTGTTGAATGCGGATGATATTGGTGAACTTGAGGCAAGAAATATTGTTATAAGAGCGGCTGGTGCATTTGAAATGATGCCTATTATTGGCTCAACAGATATGATTGGTATGTTGCCACAATCTGCGATTGATGATTTAGGTGCGTATTATAAATTGAAAGCGCTTGATTTACCGTTTGATGGTCAACAACATGATTTATGTACGATTTGGCATCCAAGTCGTACTGCTGATAGTGGTCATCGATGGTTAAGACAACAAATAAAAAAAGCAGCATTAACTGAATAATGCTGCTGTGTTATTTATCATTATTTTTTTACGTCTTTTACTAAGCGCAGCCCTATATCTGACATGATAATAGATTGGCTAGCAAAATCACGCCGGTAGTTTTGAGATTCTTTAGCGTCATAAGAAAAACTACTACCACGGACTGATTTATGGGCTAACCCACTGGCTTCTTGACGCGAATTTGTTGGGTTAGTTTGTGGAGAATAACGATAAAAATTATCATCATAAGCATCACTTACAAATTCTCCGACATTGCCTGTCATGTCGTATAACCCTAGTTCATTGGGCTGTTTCATTCCAACTTGATGAGCCTTATTTTTTGCATTTATTGAATACCACGCTACATCTTCAATATTATTAGATCCACTGTAAATATAACCTCGGCTTAATTGACCCCCTCGCGCGGCATATTCCCATTCAGCTTCCGTTGGTAATCGGTATGTTTCACCTGTGATTTGGTTGAGTTTTTTAATGAAATAATTAGCTTGTTGCCAACTTAAATTGTTCACCGGAATATTGGGGGATTGGAAATAGCTTAAAGACGACCCCATGATCGATTCAAATAATTGTTGGGTGACTTCAAACTTAGCAATATAGAAATCATTGAGAGTAATAGCATGCGTCGGCTTTTCTGATTTTTTAGCTTGGTTTGAATCTGATCCCATTAAAAAGCTACCGCCACTGACATAAACCATATTGTGATCTATCGCTTGAGCAATTGGGTGCGGTGGCGCTTCAGCACAACCTATTAGCTGTGAGCTTAGTAACATTGTCATTAATGATATTTTGATAGTGGGCAAAAAAGAAGTGCTAAACATGATGTTCTCAACAGTAATGATTGACCATTTATCATACAGTGAAAGAACTTTCTAAATTGGAATAATACATATAACTAATTTGTATGTTCTTTTTGTTTATTATGATGTTAGAACTTGTTTTGTTATTTAAATTGATAAAAATATTAGACGAGTTTGTATTATTAAATTTGTTATAAAATAGGAATTAGAATGATTATTACTCAAGGTCCTCAGTACAAAGGTAAAGCCTCGAAGCGATTACATGTTATGGCCAAACCCATTGGGGCTGTGTGTAATATTGATTGTACTTACTGTTATTATCTGAGCAAAGAAGACTTACTTGACTACAAAAAAGGGTGTTCTCCACAAATGGATGATGCCACGCTAGAAACCTATATTCAGCAATATATTGAAGGTCAAAACACCCCTGAAATTATTTTTTCATGGCAAGGTGGTGAGCCGACATTGCTAGGTTTGGATTATTTTAAAAAGATTGTGGTATTACAGCAAAAATATCAACCTGAAGGCGTTATTATTTCCAATGACCTTCAAACCAATGGCACATTATTAACCCCACAATGGTGTGAGTTTTTGGTGGAAAATAATTTCTTGGTCGGACTGAGTATTGATGGTCCTGAGTTATTACATAATGCGTATCGTACCAATAAAGCTGGTCGTGGCACATTTAAGCAAGTGATGAAAGCGGTAGATTTATTGCATCAATATGGTGTGAAATTTGCCACATTAACGTGTGTTAATAATCTCACGAGCCGCAACCCTCTTGACGTGTACCGTTTCTTACGCGATGTGGTTAAATCACCTCAAATGCAGTTTATTCCAATTGTTGAACAAAAAAGTTTTCGAACTGTTGCGCCTCAAACGGAACAGACTAGTGCTCAATTGTGTCAAGGTGATAAACGTTTAATACCCGGTAATAAGCAATCAATAATGGAACCTTGGTGCGTGTCAGATCAAGCATGGGGTGATTTTTTAATTGCTGTGTTTGATGAATGGACGAAGAACGATGTAGGTAAAGTGTTTGTTCAATATTTTGAGGCCAGTGTGGAGACATGGATGGGGAGAAAAAACCCATTGTGTACGCTAGGTGAAATTTGTGGCAAAGGTTTGGCAATGGAACACAATGGTGATGTGTTCTCTTGTGATCACTACGTTTATCCTGAATATAAAATTGGCAATATTCACCATCAGAAATTAGATGAATTGGCTTATAGCCGTAAGCAACAACAATTTGGGTTTGCAAAAGCGAAAACGCTGACAACACAGTGCCAACAGTGTGAGTATAAGTTTGCTTGTCATGGTGAGTGTCCTAAAAATCGATTCATAAAGACCAAAGACGGTGAGCCGGGGTTAAATTATTTATGTGCGGGTTGGCAAAAATTCTTTGCTCATGCAGATAAATCAATTGCTTATATATTGAATATGTTAGGACATTCGGTGCAGCAAGGTAAATACAGTGATGCCAAGCGATTACAAGCACAACGTGCGGCTGTTTATCATACTAAATTTTAATATTTTTCTCTGCTTAATAGCGGTAGATCAAGACGGTTATAGTATGGAGTGTTATCAGTGACTAATACGATAAAAAAATATGCAGTGATAGGATTAATGGGAGTGTTGAGCTTTTCTATTCCGTCCTATGCTGCCATCGATGCGACAGCTGCAAATCAAGTTCAGAATATGCCAATAGAACAACAACTTGCATATATTGCTCAAAATAAAAATGAAACGATTGAAAAACGCGCTGAAGCACTGCGCCAATTAGCTCAATATCCTAATCAAAACAGTTTAGTTGCTGTTGCTCGTGCTTTGAAAGAACCGAGCCCTGTTCTTCGTCAAGCCGCAATTACAGGGGCAAACTTATATAAATTTGAACATCGGTGGCGTCTGCTTGCACCACTTTTAAATGATCCAGAGTTAAGTGTTCGTCGGGCTGCTACGGTAAATTTGTTACGTAATTACTCGGCGATGAGTACCGATCAGAAACATAAAATGGAAGCGCCATATCAGAATCTTGTCGCGTATTTGCAGCATCAACCGGAGCAGCAGTTGTTAATGGCTGATGCCTATCGTTGGCATGGTGACTGGAAAAAAGCAGACGTTATTTATCAACAATTAGTCATACGTGACCCGCAAAATAGCCAAATTTGGCTGAATTTATCTGATAATTATCGTGCTCAAGATCAAGATGAAGAGGCTTTGGTTGTTTTAAATAAAGCCACTAAGCAATTATCAAAAGATGCGAGTCTATATTATGCAAAAGCATTGACTCAAGTGCGTTTAAAGCAAAAAAAATCAGCGGCTGAATCAATGACAATAGCCACTTCGTTGGCGAATAATAATAGCTATTATTGGTATCTTAATGGTGTGTTACATCAAGATATTGATGTAACTGTAGCGATCGCATCATTTGAAAAAGCCTATTTGATTTCTGGTGCACCAGAACAACTGTATGCTTTGTGTGATATTTATATTAGACATGGTAATGAAAAAGCGAATGCATGTATCGTGGAGCTAGCAAAAGTAGCACCGAAGTCAGTAATTGAAGAACTAAACAAACGTCGTAATTTATGATGTTGATATCAATGAAATTTACTAAATAGATAGACATCATTATGTTTTTATCTTAAAGCCGAGTATTAGTAAAATACTCGGCTTTTATTTTTTATATAGCATGTATTTCAATAAAAACGGTCACAGAGATAACTAATATATAAAATAAACGTAATAGTTGTACGTTGGTGATCATTTTTGCCAGTGATGAACTTCACATTTTCATTAAAAAAATGATTGTTTAACTGTTACGTTATTTACTAAAAATGGTTACAAAAGTTACATAAAGTGCTTTTGGGGGGTGTTATTATTTTTTTGGATAGAGGATCGCATTCATCTTCTTTATTGAACTGATTTTTTGTATCAGCATCACATGATTTTCAGGATAAATAATAGCCTCACGCTTATTTTATAAGCTTATTAATAATTGAATTTTTTATTCCTTTTAGGTCTTATTTTTATAGTGTGATATTCCTTCCTATATAAGCTCTTTTTTTAATAAAAAGTGTTACAAAATGTTTCTGTCATTTTTTTGTGCTCTATTTTAGTAAAATAATAAACGTGATTTACCTCAATTTTAGTTGTTTTTTTTACCTTTATTATCCACCGCAATTGCAGAGTACGGGTTGTATTCTGCCCATAAAAAAATAGCTGTACGAATAATTATAAGATGCAGCTCATCATTAAATCTCGGGGGATTTTAAATGATTAAACAATCGACGGTAGCAAAAAAAACCTTATTAGCAGCGGCTGTGAGTTCGTTAATGTTTACTGCTGGGTGTAATACTGATGATAATGTAAATTCAATCAGTGAAGAGAAAGACAAACCACAGATAGCATTGAAATTTAAGAATATTCTTGATCGAACTGGGACACCTCAACATTTAGCTGAAGTGGGTGTCGGTGGTCATATGGCGTATACACCACTGCATGATGACGGTGCATGGCATGGGCATTTATTACCGGATTTAAAAGCACACCCTGAAAATAAAGGTGGCTTTGGTGCGACAGCTATTACTGAAGAATATAATACCTCTGTCGCCGAATACTTTGATAAGTTATCAATATTAAAAGCAGGTCAGCCAGTAGATTTTAGCGCGGAGGCTCATAGTATTCCGGGCGCATTAATTCAAACAATGACAGCCGACGGTATTAAAGTTGAAATGAAGTTACAGTTTGTATCTTCACGCTCATCGATTGTTGAAACGATTATTACTAATACGACGGGTGAAAATTTAGAACTCGTGTGGGACGGTAAACTGGTTGACGGTTATTATGCCAAAGATGGTAAACCTGATCCTAAATACAAGTCTACGGTTGCTGAACAATTACCTAATTTGACCCGTGTAATGACATCGAATGATAGCGGTGACATTGATATTGCTTTTGGTAAAGAACGTGATTCATGGATGGTGCGTACCAGTGGATCTTCTGCGTTTAATATTCAGCGTAACATCACCGCAGACACCCATATTAATGGTTTAGAGTACCAATCAGTGGCTAATATTGGTGCTGTTGCTAATAAAACTATTTATACCGTATTTAGTCATACGCTGACCGCAGCAGAATGGCAAAAAGAACAGCCAATTGTTAAAGATATTTTGTCTAACCCAGTCCATTACATTAACGCAAGCACTACCCGTTGGGAAAACTATCTAACTAATGGTCTTGTTAATAAAAATGCGACCTCAGAACAAGAGCGCGTTGCTGTTAAAGCGATAGAAACCTTAACGGGGAACTGGCGTAGCCCTGCTGGTTTTGTTAGCTACGATACGGTGACACCATCAGTAACTGCACGTTGGTTCTCTGGTAACTTAACATGGCCGTGGGATACCTGGAAACAAGCGTATGCGATGGCACATTTTAATCCTGATTTAGCGATGAATAACATTCGTACCGTGTTTGAGCATCAAGTAAAAGCCGACGATATATTGCGTCCTTATGATAAAGGTTATTTGCTCGATGTGGTTGGTATGAACATGTCTAAAGAGCGCGGCGATGCGCTTGGTTTAACCGAAATGAATGACTCACAATCATGGAATGAACGTAATACTAAACCATCATTAGCGTCATGGGCGGTGTGGGAAGTTTATACAACCTTAAAAGATAAATATAACCGTGCTGATGATGCTCAAGCATGGTTAGAAGAAATGTATCCGAAATTGGTTGATTACCATAATTGGTGGTTAACAGCACGTGACACCAATAATAACGGTATTCCTGAGTATGGTGCTGCGGTTGATCCTGCACATACAACCGAAGATGGTCAGTTAATCTATGAATATAAAACGGCGGCTGATCCTGATAACTGGATTCAAGCTAAAGGCATTACTGAATATAATAAATTATTAGAATCATTTAATTATATTGATATCCATAGCCCAGCACAAACCGCTGCGTCATGGGAATCAGGACGAGATGATGCGGCAGTATTTGGTTTTATTGATACTATTGCTGATGCTCAAGGTCTAACTGACTTTAGTGAAATTGCACTTATTGATCAGCTTGGTCGTTATGCTCATAAACAACATGGGTTTGATAATACTTATGCTGTGAATGGTGAACAAGTAACGTATGCCAATACGAATGAAGATAATACGGCTAAATTAAACCAAGCGAAGAAAGATTGGCAGGTTAAGTTTAGTGAAAACCGTGATGATAGTGGTCAATTAGTGGGTTATTCACTAATGCAAGAATCTGTTGACCAAGCATCATACTGGTACAGCGATAATAAATTCTTAGCACAAATTGCGACTGCATTAGGTCGTAATGATGCAGCGGCTGATTTTACTGCAAAAGCAGTGGAAACGAAAAACTACATTAATCAATGTATGTTTGATAGCACCACTGGTTTTTACTATGACATTAATATAAATCCTACTGAAGCTGCGCAATTAAATAATGGTTGTGCGGGTAATCCGATTGTTGCGCGTGGTATGGGGGCGGAAGGTTGGTCACCACTGTTTAATGGTGCGGCTGATGATATGACTGCCGCTGCTGTTGTGAAAAACATGATGGATACCACGAAATTTAATACTAAAGTGCCATTAGGTACAGCAGCAAAAGATAACCCAGCGTATGGTGCAGATATTTATTGGCGTGGCCGTGTGTGGGTTGATCAATTCTATTTTGGTGTTAAAGGCATGACGAACTATGGTTATACCGCACAAGCGAATGAGATGGTTAATAAGCTATTTAAAAATGCAGAAGGTCTAACGCTTGATCGTCCAATTCAAGAAAACTACAACCCAGAAACGGGAGCCGTACAAGGTGCGAATAATTTCTCTTGGAGCTCAGCGCACTTATATATGCTTTACAATGATTTTCTAAAATAGAGCAACTAAGCTTTACTGAATACAAGCTTTATTGAGTAGAAGCAGGGTACTTTTCCCCTTGTACCCCTTTAAATTACGCCAATACATGTTAGTGTATTGGCGTTTTTTATATAGATGATTTCATCATGACCAATAGCGGAATTTGGCGGATATTAATCGATTAAATCTTGTGCTTTCAAATATGCGAGGATCATTAATGTTGCACTTGAACTAATGTCGGTATTATTAGTATTGATCCATCGAATTTCTTCAATTTCAGAGGCTGGTAATAGATCGCCGTTATATTCAGCATAGTAGCAAGTCATGTTAACCATTATACCTTGTGCTTTACCGTGGGCTTGCGCTTGGAAGCTATTGGCATAACATAGCGATTCTGGCACGAGATCAACCGATAGCTCTTCTTGTATCTCTCGTATTAATGCTTGAGCATCCGTTTCACCAGGATCACGTTTTCCGCCAGGAATATAATAGAGTGCTTTTCCATATGAACGTACAGCCAGTAATTTTCGTTGGTCAATATGAAGCCAAGCAAGTTTATCAATAGGTTGAGGTGTATTCACAGTATTCTCCTTTACTGCTTTTAGTGTAACAGTTTTCATAAATATAAAAAAATGAGCTACTATTATATCAATCTATGTTTTCATTAATGCTTCAAACCATATTGTTTAGATGCATGTCTATTAGTTATCTTTATAGGCATAATCATCGCTCTTAAATGGAACAATGATAGCCACGGTTGGCTTTATGCTTACCAGCGGTTTTTCACTACAAATGTGCTGGTAGTTTATGTGATCGTTATGAAATATTAGGAATACTCCATAATGAAATTTCGTTTAACCAGCATCAAATATATATTACTCGTTGCTGTCTTTTTTGCTGCGATACAAAACATTGCTTTATGGAAACATTTAAGTGAATTATTTCTAAAAAGCAGCACTAATGATGTGGTTTTTATTGCGACCATTCCACTGTTTATTATTGCAGCATTAAACATTATTTTTAATCTATTATTATGGCCATGGATACAACGACCATTACTCGTAATAATGATTTTCTTTTCAAGCTTAGCGACATATGCCATGTACAACTATGGGGCGTATTTTGACTATGGCATGATTGTTAATGTATTTGAAACAAACTCAGCCGAAGCGAACAGTTATTTTTCTATGGCTGGTTTTGCATGGATTGTTGTTATTGCTCTTTTTCCTATAATTATATTATGTCGAATTAAGGTTATTTATCGTTCTGTAGTAAAAGAATTAATTGCTCGTAGTTTAAGTATTATTATTTCGTTATTAGTTATTGTTGTTATTGCCGCTGGTTATTATAAAGATTACGCGTCATTAGTACGCAACCACTCTGAAATTAAAGCGCTGATTAATCCAACCAATTATATTTCAGCCACTTTCCGTTACACTAAATACCAGCTCATTGAAGCTAAAATGCCATTTACTCAGATTGGATTAGATGCTCAAAATACCCATCAAGGTGATAAACATAATGTTGTTGTAATGGTCGTTGGGGAGGCTTCTCGTTCAATGAATTATTCATTAAATGGGTATGCTAGAGAGACTAACCCAGGTTTATCTCAACGTAATGTTATTAGTTTTTTAAATGTAAAATCGTGTGGTACGGCAACTGCAGTATCATTACCTTGTATGTTTTCTGTGATGAATAAAGCCAATTACGATGCTATCACTGCACGTCATCAAGATACCGCCATGGATATTTTACAACGTGCAGGTATTGATGTGTCTTGGAAAGACAATGATAGTGGTTGTAAAGGGGTGTGCGATAGGGTGAAGCATGTTGTTATTAATGCAGATGTTGATCCTAAGCTTTGCCATGATGGTACTTGTTATGATGCGGTTTTACTTAAAAATTTGCAGGCACAAATTGATGATGCCAAACAAGATACATTTATTGTTTTGCATATTATTGGTAGTCATGGCCCAACATATGATGACCGTTATCCACCTGAATTTAAAATATTTAAACCAACGTGTAATACCAGTAATTTGCAAGAGTGTAGTCGTCAGCAAGTGACAAATACCTACGATAATACGATTTTATATACCGATCATATTTTAAGCAGTGTAATTGATATACTTAAACAAGATGACAGTAAAGCCAATACTGCCATGATTTATATGGCAGATCATGGTGAATCATTAGGTGAAGATGGGGTCTATTTACATGGGTTGCCGTATTCCATTGCGCCAAAAGAACAAACGACGGTGCCATTAATTTTATGGTTGTCACCTGCTTATCAACACAGTCAGCATATAAATCGTCAATGTTTACAACGTGAAGCAACGGCTGGTGGTTTTTCACAGGATAACTTGTTCCATTCATTATTGGGGATGATGGATGTTAAAACAAAAGTTTACGATGCTAAATTAGATATATTTGCTCAGTGTCGGCAATAGGGCTTTTTGACGAAATAATAAGTAAAAAGTGCAGTAAGACTATTTTTGCTTTTATTTCATTGCTCAAAGGGTATTATTTACCGCAAGTGAGTTATTTACTTATAATAAAAAATAAAGAGAGTTAACGATGAAACCTGGTGCTACGGGCTTAAAACGTATCATTGATGCGACGGGATATTCGATACAAGGTTTAAAGGCGGCATGGATTAATGAAGCGGCTTTTCGACAAGAAAGTATTTTATTAGTTGTGATGACTGTTATTTCATTTTTTATGCCAGTAACAAAAATTGAACGATTAATGATGATTAGCTCGTTATTTATTGTTGTTATTGCTGAATTGATTAACTCAGCGATTGAAGCCGTAGTGGATCGTATTGGGCCTGAACGTCATGAATTAAGTGGTCGAGCAAAAGATATTGGCTCGGCTGCGGTCTTTGTTGCGTTAGTGCTGGTGGCTATTATTTGGGGCAGTATTTTGTTTTTATAGCCACTCTTAATCGAGTTATAAATTAACGCCAGTATTTTTAATCATCAAAATACTGGCATTTTTTTATGTTATTACGTAGCTACCCTATTACGTGACTATCATATTGCATGATTTATTGTTTCTGTGTCGCCCAAAGATGCAATAAGTCCGTGGCAATAGTTGCGGCTGCTAATGCTGTAATATCGGCATGATCGTATGCAGGTGATACTTCAACCACATCCATACCAATCAAATTAATGCCTTGTAAACTACGAATGATTTTTAGCGCTTTATCTGATGTTATTCCACCGCAAACAGGCGTACCTGTACCTGGTGCGTAAGCCGGATCTAAGCAATCAATATCGAACGTTAAGTAAACTGGCATATTACCAACGGTTACTTTTATCTCTTCAACAATCTGCGCCACACTCCAATCGTTGGCGGTGTCGGCTGAGATAACATTAAAACCTAGTTTGTCACTGTGTTCGGTACGAATACCAATTTGCACCGAATGTGTAGGATCAATTAATCCTTCGTTAGGTGCATGATAGAACATCGTGCCATGATCAAATTTACTGCCTTGATCGTAAGTATCGGTATGGGCATCAAAGTGAATTAATGCCATTTTGCCAAAGTGTTTAGCATGAGCACGCAATAACGGCAGAGTAATGAAATGATCACCACCAAAAGTAAGCAGTGTTTTCCCTTGTTCTAATAAGCCGCTTGCGTGAGCTTCTAAGCGCTCACACATTTGACCAGCATCACCACAATCAAATACTAAATCACCACAATCGGCAATTTTAATTGATTTTAAAAGGCTAAAATTCCACGGCCAACGTTTACCTTCCCATGCGAGGTTGGTTGAAATTTGACGTATTGCACCCGGTCCCATACGACTACCAGAACGACCCGTGGTTGCCATATCAAACGGTACACCAGTAATAATAACGTCAGCATCAGAGGACATTGGCGAAAAATCTAATGGTTGACGTAAAAAGCCAAAAGCGTTGGCGTATAAAGAATAATCTGGGTAATTAGCGAGTGTTGCCATGGTTTTCTCCAACAACAATATAGGGCGGAAGGCCCACTAAAAGCCCTATTACTACCTTTATAGTAATAGGGTGTTCTAAAATAGGGCGACTAAGTTTTTAGTCTTAAATAGCGCGAACATCTTCTAGATAGGTATATCCTTCAAGCCCATCGGCCAGTTCTTTAAGAATTGCTTCACGTTCATTTTCAGCAAGATGTTGCTCTGCCATTAGCTGATATTGACGTAAGAATTCATTAGCATCTAAGTGTACATAACGTAATACATCACCGACATTATCGCCACGATCTATTTTCTCAATATTATAGTGACCATCTGCAGTACAACGCACAACAGCAGTATCGGTGTCCCCAAATAAATTATGCATATCGCCTAAAATTTCTTGATATGCGCCAACCATAAAGAAACCGATACGGTAAGGCTGTTCATCACTCCATGTTGGTACGGGTAGGGTGCTTTCTATGCCTTGGTTTTCAACATATTGATCAATTGTGCCATCGGAATCACAGGTGATATCAAGAATAATGGCACGGCGTTCAGGGGCTTTATTCAAATTACTTAATGGCAAAATAGGGAATACTTGCTCAATGCCCCATGCATCTGGTAATGATTGAAATAGAGAAAAGTTTACAAAAAACTTATCTGCTAAACGTTCATGTAATTCATCCAACAGTGGTCGATGAGCACGGTTTTGGGTTGACAGTGTTTGAGCTAATTCATGACATAAACGTAAACTGACTTGTTCAGCCCATGCTCTATCAATAAAACTGATCATGCCAACGGCAAAGAGAGAGTGAACTTCAGCTAAATCACTTTGGTTATCATGATAAAGCTCAACCAATGAACGGTGATCGGTATGTTCGGTTAGCTCTTTCCAAGAACGCCACATATTATGCAAAATATGCGGAGCATCCTCAGCGGGGGGATTGATCGATTCTACTTTGTAACTTTCAATACCCACTACATCGGTAATTAAAACCGCATGATGAGCGGTTAGATTACGGCCTGATTCGGAAATAATACGCGGCATAGGCATATTGTATTCTTTACAAATATCACCTAAAACATAGACTACATTGTTTGCATATTCATTGATGCTGTAGTTCATTGAACAGCTACTTTGACTACGTGTTCCTTCATAATCAACCGCTAAACCGCCACCCACATCAACGGTAGAAATGCCAGCACCTAATTTTTTAAGTTCAGCATAAACACGACCAGCTTCGCCAACACCATTGCGTACATCACGGATATTGGCGATTTGTGAGCCTAAATGAAAGTGCAATAGCTGCAAGCAATTAAGCATGTCACGTTGACGTAGAGCGTCAACAACAGTTAATACTTGTGATGCAGATAAACCAAATTTAGATTTTTCACCACCGCTAGCTTGCCATTTGCCTTTACCTTGAGAGGCAAGACGAGCACGAATACCTAAGCGAGGTGTTACACCAAGCTCAGCTGCTTCTTGTAAGATGATGTTTAGTTCAGAGAGCTTTTCTAGCACGATATAAACTTCGTGACCTAGCTTTTCACCGATTAAAGCTAATCGAATGTATTCTCTATCTTTGTAGCCATTACACACGATCACCGAACTTGCTTCTTGTGCCATGGCAAGCACAGCCATAAGCTCTGGCTTACTGCCCGCTTCTAAACCTAATTGACGTTGTTGTTTGGCATATTGGCTTTTTAAAATCTCGCTAACCACTTCTTGCTGTTGGTTAACTTTGATTGGATAAACCGCAAGGTAATCACCTTGATAGCCATAATTTTCAATGGCTTGATTAAAAACACCGCAGAGGCTGTCAACGCGATGATGAAGAATGTCGGGAAAACGAACTAACACTGGCAATGACGCGCCTGCCGCAATTAATTCATCAGCAAGTTGTGATAGCCCAATAGTATTGGTTGGGTTATTAACATCGGGACGGGCGATAACAGAACCGTCTTGCGCTATATCAAAGTAACCTTGACCCCAGTAAGGTGTATTGTAAACATTACGGGCATTATTAATTGTCCAATCACTCATTGTTTAATCTCTTCCTGAGCGAAAATACGCCAGCCATAAAGTACAGATGATAAACATCCCTGCGTGGCTGCAGTAAATATCGAAATAGTGTGATGCCTGACGCGATAATGGTCAGAATAAAAGTATGTTGTTATTGAAATCTAATGACGCCACAAAGAGCGTATAGCATTTTCAATTACAAGCTTCTGGGACTACCTGAGCTGGAATCATCATTGCAAGTCATGAACAAGCGGGATGTTCTTCTTGATTGATTAGGTTTGGCGTTAGTTATTGCGTTATCGCATACTTTATTGAGGCTAAAAAAAGCCCTCGAGTATAATGCTGCGAGAGTTTTCATTGTCATTACCCTTAAAGGTAGTGCTGTTACAACAAGCACAGTATGACAGGGAATAAGAATGCCCGATGCAATCTCAGTCTACACCTCAAACCAATGATGGGTGCGTTGCGATTAGACAATTGAATCGTTTTTAGCGCAAACAAAAAAGATTTATCGTTATCATGAAAGATGATTATTGCGATTAAATACCCATATTGGGAAAGGCCGCTTGAGATATAAATAGCGTATTAAATAACGGTTATGGTTAATTTATTAACAATTTGTCGATGTAAATTATTGATGTAATGACAAGCCGTTTTTATTAAAAAGTAACAGAAATAAATAGTATATAATTGTAAGCATTAGTTATAAATAATGCATTTAACATGTTTGTTATATTTATACCTATAAAATTATTAATAATAGAATCGAGTGGATTCTGAGAAAGGAGTATGCAGTGGCTGGCGCAAGTTTATTAACATTACTTGATGATATCGCAACCGTTCTTGATGACGTTGCATTAATGACTAAAGTGGCTGCACGTAAAACCGCTGGCGTATTAGGTGATGATTTGGCGCTCAATGCCCAACAAGTATCTGGTGTCCGCGCTGAGCGAGAGTTACCTGTGGTTTGGGGCGTTGCTAAAGGCTCATTTAAAAATAAATTAATATTAGTCCCTGCGGCATTATTAATTAGCGTTATTGCACCATGGTTAATTATGCCAATGTTATTACTTGGCGGTTTATTTCTATGTTTTGAAGGCGTAGAAAAAATTGCAGAGAAATTATTTTCTCATGGTGATGAAGAAACACAACAAGCGCAAGAACAAGTAGTAACCGAAGAGATTGATTTGGTCGCTTATGAACAAGACAAAATAAAAGGTGCAATAAGAACTGATTTTGTTTTGTCGGCTGAAATTATTGTGATTGCACTTGGAACTGTACAAAATCACCCGTTTTTAACCCAAGCTATAGTGGTGAGTTTAATTGCGTTTGTAATGACTGCGGGTGTTTATGGTGTAGTTGCTGGCATTGTAAAGCTGGATGACGCAGGACTGTATCTGGTTAATCACAGCAAAGGCGCAGGCTTACAGCGTAGCTTTGGTTCGCTATTAGTGAATGTTGCACCTTACCTTATGAAAACATTAGCGATTGTTGGTACTATTGCGATGTTTTTAGTGGGAGGGGGGATTGTGGTTCATAGCATTCCACAAATACACACAGTGGTAGAACATGTAGCACAATTGGCTGTTTTTCCTGGTTCTCATAGTATTATGACACCGTTATTGAATGGCGTTGTGGGTGTGATTGCGGGTACTATCGTGGTGATTGTTGTCACTATCGTGAATAAGATCCGTGGAAAATCAACTCATTAATTTATAGCAGTTAAAAACCTAAACCCTATAAAATAAAAATGCCAGTGATGATAAGTCACTGGCATTTTTTGTTTGTTATTAGTTTAGATTATTACCATGTGTATTTAATACCCATACGGTAACGAGTTTGACGATTGTCTGTTACTCGACTTTGGCTAACATTACCCACTTCTACGAATGGACGCCACATTGTGCCTTCTACTGTTTTGTAGGTGTACATTAAACGGAAATTATGTAGGTAGTTGGTGTCTTTATTATCAAATTGTGGTTGAGCTGCGCTTTCCATTTCTTTCCAAATTTGAAATTCATATTGGAAATCCCAATTATTGGTGTTGTAGCCTAACCATAGATCAACTTCTTGAATTTTTGATACGTAAGACTCACCCGCCGCATTATTCATGCTGTAGTCCCACAATTTCCACTTATAACGACCCTGAACACGAATACCGTTATCAAAGCGGTAGTTTAAACGTGCGTAAGGAACATAGACCAGACCATCAGGTGTGAAATCAAGTGAAAGACCACCAATACCAACGATATTATCACTGAGTTTTTTGTAGTAAAACGCTGAAAACTCAGAGCCATTCATTGTCATGCCGTCAAACATGGTATTTTGCTGGTCATTGTTATAACGCGCGTCTAATTCAAAACCAATATTCTTACCCGTATCTAAAAATGCTTTAATACGATCGCCATGACGGTTGGTACCATCACGGTACTCATGACGATACTCAATCGTTGTTTTGTAATCATTGGCATAACTAAAACTGGTTGCGGAAAAAAGGGTAGTCGCAAGGATTACTTTAGTGATGGTATTCATAGATTGTCCTTAATTAGTATGAGTTTTGTTGCGCTTTCTCTGTTCAATAGAGAAAGCGTAAAAAATAATAAAAAGTGGTATTACGCGTTGTTATGACTACGGTTATAAATAAGCATTCGCAGTGTGTGCTGGTACCGTTGTTGGTCGCCATGGATCGCCAGTGTGCTCAAGCCATGGCATTAATTCTTCAGTAATTAATTTGTCGATAAGCATTGGATTGGTGGCCGCAATATTCTCCATTTGGTATGGATCTATTTGATTGTCATGCAGCACATAGGTTAATGGCTTACCAATTTTTCTATCAATCATTAAGGTATAACGTTGCGAGCGAATACCACGGCGTCCGTATGATTGACCGCCATAAGGCATGAAAGTATAAAATTGAGAGCTTGGCTTACTATCACCTTCAACGCCCCGTAATGTATTGGCGAAGTTAGTCCCTTCTACGGTATCTGGAATCAGATCTTCCATGCCCATTAAACCAAGCATGGTTGGGTAAATATCTGGAGCTGAAAATAACAGATCATTTTGTTGTGGATTAAGCTTGCCAGGCCAACGGAAGATCATTGGAATGCGCATTGCTTCGTCATAATGAACATTTTTAGTCGGTTGACCATTTGAGCCCATACAACAGCCGTGATCAGAGAAGAACACCACTAAGGTATCTTCGGTAAGATTGAGGCGATCTAACTCGTCAATAATGCGTCCGAATTGCTCATCAACCCCATTGACCATTGCCATATATTCTTTGAAAAACTGTGGGCCATAACCTTCTTGGTAAGCGCTATCCCATTTAACATTTGGACGAGTATTTAATTGCTGAGATGTTTTTCCATTAAAGCGATCTAAATATTTTTGTGGAACTTGATCATAAGGCGAGTGTGGTGGATTCATCGAAACCACAAGCGTAAACGGTTGATCTTGTTCACGGTATTGACCATTTTCATTACGTAGATATTTAATTGCGATATCAGCTTCGTGTTCAGGGCTCCACTGGTTGATTCGTAGAGGTTTATCGCGGGTCGTATCATTGGTCCAATACATTGGTGTCATGTGTTTATCATAGGTGCCATAGGCATACCAGAAATCAAAACCATGGCGACGATCTGGAGCTGTCCAATCATTCCAATAACGTCCTTCAGCAGGGTTATTGTAGCTAGGGATAAACGGAGCTTGTGGCGCATCTAAGTGCCATTTACCAATATAACCCATGCTATAGCCTTGTCTTTTAAGCACATCAGACCATGTAAGGGTATTTTTCTTCAGTTCGATACCAAAATCTTTACCGCCAAATTGGCCTTCAACACCGGTGTGGCTATTACCTTGAATACCATTGCGATAAGGGTATTGTCCTGTCATTAACATGCCACGAAATGGCGTACAGAGTGGAAAATTAGAGACTGCTTGACGTAATACTGCACTTTGACGCGCAAATTTATCAATGTTGGGGGTCATTGATGGATCTTGCTGCATAAAACCTAATGCTTGAGCTCGAAACTCATCAGGAAAAATAATGACTAAATTGGGCTTTTTTAATGACTTCTTCGAGCTTAACGTTGGTGCAGTTGCAGCTTGGGTATAGCCGGCTGATAAGGTTGCAGCAACAGCGCCACTGGCTGCCATACCTTTCAGTAATCCTCTACGTGAGATAGACATCAACGAATCCTTATTAATAGTAAATATAAACGATTGGATTATGTATTTTTGATTTGCTTCGTATCGTAAGCTAACGAAAGCTTAGTGACTGTGTAATCGATCACATAAAAAGCAAGTGAAAGTAAAATAATGTAATTACTTGTTTTATTGCAGTAAATATTATGGAGTTTCAGCTCTATTTTATAAATTGAAAGGATGAATGGTTGGTTTATTGACTTTCGTTCTATATGATAGAAACACTTACGCAAGTATGCATAAGTTCCAATGAAAGATAACGAAAGAATGTGAAAGAGATCAAAAGTTTTGTCTTAGTGCATTGTGGCTTTATTTTTTAGGTGTAAGCTTATTTCGAAATCAAGTGAAAGTAATTTTGGTTGATTTCACAAGGAGACAAAAGTGAAAAGTGCAATTGAAAGGCGAATGGAAATCGTCAACGTGGTGAATCTAGAAGGAAAAGCCCGTGTCGAGGATCTCGCTGAAAAATTTAATGTATCCAGTGTCACTATTCGCAGTGATCTGAGCTTCTTGGAAAAGAATGGTTATGTTGTACGCTCTCATGGTGCAGCAATTCCTAACTCAGGTGTGATTGCTGAATTAACTATTCATGAAAAGCGTCGGCATAATGCGGGAGTTAAATCTCTCCTTGGCCAAGCTGCTGCCAAGCTTATTCATCATGGTGACACTGTGATTTTAGATTCAGGGACAACAACGCGTGAAATCGCAGCCAGCTTAAAAAGCATGGAAAATGTTGTTGTCATGACTAATGGTCTGGATGTGGCTATGGAGTTGGCTTCAGCACCCGGTGTTGAAGTGTTAATGTCAGGTGGCGTACTTCGTAAAGAAGCGTTATCTTTTTCGGGCTCACTAGCAGAAGCCGGCCTTAAGAACTTTCGTTTTGATAAAGTTTTTCTAGGGGTCGATGGCTTTGACTTGCGAGCTGGTATCACTACGCACAGTGAACAAGAGGCAAGCCTCAATCGTTTAATGTGTGAAATTTCTGAACAAGTGATTGCGGTAGCTGATTCAACCAAATTTGGTAAACGTAGCTGTCACATGATTCGTGAATTTGGAAATATTGATATCTTAGTAACAGATGCAGATATTCCTGAAGATTATTTAGCTGGTCTTCGTGAAATGAAAGTAGAAGTTATTATTGTCGAAAAAGAGCACTGACTGACTTAACTCCATGATCACATCACAGATGATGATTGTGGAGTTAATGAATGAACACGCTACAAACTCTCGTTCAACGTCATAAAGCAGGCGGCAACAATGGTATTTATGCTGTTTGCTCTGCACACCCGCTGGTTATTGAAGCGGCATTTTCTCAAGCGTTGGACGACAATTCAGTTTTATTAATCGAAGCGACGTCAAATCAAGTTGATCAATTTGGTGGTTACACCGGAATGACACCCATTGATTTTCGTCACTTTGTATTAGCTATGGCTGAACAATTCAATTTTCCTACCGAAAATCTTATCTTAGGTGGCGATCATTTAGGCCCTAATCGCTGGCAACACCTTACTGCAACTGATGCGATGGTGAATGCCGATGATTTAATTGCTGCTTATGTTGCTGCTGGTTTTAAGAAAATCCACCTTGATTGCAGCATGTCTTGTGCTGATGATCCGATGCCTCTTTCTGATGATATCGTTGCTGAACGTGCCGCTCGTTTGGGGGCTATAGCTGAAAAAACAGCGATAGCATCTTTTGGCTATAGTGATTTAGTGTATGTCATTGGTACTGAAGTTCCTGTACCTGGTGGCGCAGCTGAAACATTAAATACTGTTGAAGTTACCTCTCCGCAAGCCGCAATGAAAACAATCGAAACTCATCAACGTGCATTTACTGAGGCTGGTATTGCCGATTGTTGGGCGCGTGTGGTTGGTTTAGTGGTGCAACCTGGGGTTGAATTTGATCATACTGGTGTTATTGATTATTGCCCAGAGAAAGCGAATCAATTAAGTGGCGTGGTTGATAATTTTCCCCATATGGTATTTGAAGCGCACTCGACAGACTATCAAACTCATGCCGCTTATCGTCAATTAGTACAAGACCACTTTGCGATTTTAAAAGTGGGCCCAGCTTTAACTTTTGCTATGCGTGAAGCGTTATTTAATTTATGTGAAATAGAAGCTGAAATTATTCCTAAGGCGCATTGCTCAAATTTAAGAGAATGCATTGAAGCACAAATGTGTGAAGCGCCACAGCATTGGCAAAAATACTATCATGGTAACGAATCAGAGCAACGCTTCTCACGTTGCTTTAGCTTTAGTGATCGCATGCGTTATTACTGGCCTGATAGTGTGATTAATCAAGCCCAAGCAACCTTATTTAGAAATTTATCTCGAGTTGATATTCCGTTACCCCTTCTTAGTCAATATATGCCACAGCAATTTCAACATCTGCGTGAAGGCTTAATCTCATCAGATCTTAAAGCGTTGGTATTAGACACTATTCGTCAAGTTTTACGTGCTTACTCTCAAGCATGTACTGAAAAATTAATCGCAGAGGTTTAAACACATGGAACAATATTTAGGTTATTCAGTCGCTGAATTAGAACGTTTATCTGGTTATTGGACAGCGAAAGAAATCAATCAACAACCCGCTTGTTGGGCGCAAACAGCTGCAATTACGCGTGAGTGTGAACCACAAATTAAGCACTTTATGGACCATGTCTATAGTTACCCAAATCTGCGCATCGTTTTAACGGGAGCGGGTACGTCTGCCTTTGCCGGACGTTCATTAGCGTTAGGGTTGACTCAGCGTTTACAACGTCGTGTTGAAGCGATGTCAACCACTGATATTGTTTCTAATCCTAAGCAGTGTTTTGCCGAAAATATTCCTACGTTATTGGTGTCGTTTGCCCGCTCTGGCAATAGCCCTGAAAGTGTGGCTGCGGTTGAACTTGCCAATCAAACATTAACCGAATGTTTTCATTTAGTACTGACCTGTAATGCTGATGGAAAGTTATACAAGTGTTGCGACAATGATAAGCAATCACTTGCACTTCTGATGCCAGCCGAGACCAATGATCAATCTTTTGCCATGACATCAAGTTTTTCATCAATGATGCTGGCTGCTTTTTCGATTTTAATGTATGGCAACGATTACACGAAAGAAATCGAAAGCATTTGTAAGTGTTCTGTGGGTTTGATCAAAGATTTGAATAGCCAAATAAAGGATACTGCTGATCAGAAACTAGAGCGGGTTATTTATTTAGGCAGTGGTGGTTTACAAGGTTTAGCTCAAGAGTCGGCATTGAAACTTCTTGAGTTAACCGCTGGCAAAGTTGTTGCTACATACGATTCGCCATTAGGGTTCCGCCACGGACCAAAATCGATTGTTAATCAGAACACGATGATTGTGGTGTTCATTAGTAACGATTCATATACCCGTAAATATGACCTTGATCTGTTAGCTGAAATTTGCCGCGATAATATTGCAGCGCAAGTGGTAGCGATTACAGCACAAGCGGATGAGATTGAAACACGTGCTGATGTTATTCGCGTTTCTAGCATGGAAGCCGCAACGGACATCGAATTACTTTTCCCTTATATGCTATATGCGCAAATGTATGCTTTTCATCGTGCGCTAGCGTTAGGAAATACACCTGATAACCCATGTCCTACTGGTGAAGTAAACCGTGTAGTACAAGGAGTTACTATTCACGATTTATCTAATTAATTTAAATAATTACGAAAGGTAGAACAGTCATGACAACGCCAAATATTGTATGGACACGAATTGATGAACGTTTGTTACATGGTCAAATTCGTATTACTTGGGGTAAACATTCAGGCGCTAATCTTATTTTAGTGGCTAATGACGATGCAGCAGATGGTCCTAACGCGGCTTTTATGCAAGCAGGTATGAAAGCGTCAGCAGGGGGGGAATACGCAGTGCGTTTCTTCTCAATCCAAAAAACAATTGATGTCATCGGTAAGGCTTCTCCTCAACAAAAGATTTTTATTTTATGTAATAACCCAACTGACGTTGCTCGGTTAGTTGAAGGTGGTGTGCCCATTGCCCATTGTAATGTCGGTAATATGCACTACCACGAAGGTAAGCGTCAGATTCATAAGACAGTTTCCGTTGATGATAAAGATATTAATGCTTTTGAACGCATGGTTGCAAAAGGGGTAACTTGTACCATTCAAAATACGCCTGATCAGAAACCAATCAATGTACTTGAACTGGCTACCAGCGCTGCTTAAATCGCGATAGTCAAACGCCAAACGTGTAAAAAGGAATAAATCATGTTTTTAGAAGCTGCGTTAGTAGCGGTGTGGGCATTTTTCTGCGGTATCGATAAATACGATGTTGCATTGAATATTCACCGTCCGCTTATTACAGGTCCAGTTGTGGGCTTGATTATGGGTGACATGCAAATTGGTTTGATTGCAGGTGCGACGTTAGAACTTGCTTGGTTAGGTCTAGTGCCTAATGCGGGTGCTCAGCCACCCGATGTAACAATGGGTACGATTGCTGCGGTTGCGTTTGCAGTGATGACGGGTCAATCAGCAGAAGTGGCAATGGGCGTAGGTATGCCGATTGCAGTAATGATGCAGATGTTGGTTATCGGTTTCTTTGCAATGACATCATTCACAATGGGTAAAGCTGATAGCTTTGCAGAGCGTGGTGATTCTGCTGGTATTGATAAGCTTCTGATTACAACGATCTCATTACGTGCATTGTTGTATGCCTTCGTCGCTTTTATCACAGTTTACTTTGGTGAACATGCAGCAACTTGGATTGATGAAAATGCACCAAAAGCATTATTAGAAGGCTTAGGTATTGGTGCCAAGATGGTTCCTGCGATTGGTTTTGCGATGTTGTTGAAAATCATGTGGTCAAAAGAAGTGGCAGGGGTGTTCTTTATTGGCTTCGTTATGACAACTTACTTAAAACTACCCATTATGGCGGTTGCAATAATCGGTGCTTCAATTGCAGCACTGTACTACTTCTTTAGCGGTTCAAACAACGGCGGCTCTAACAACCAAGCAGAGGAATTTGAAGATGGCATCTGATATCACAGCGGGAACACTTCGCGATAAAAACACGCAAGAACATATCAATTTGGTTGATGATATCGATGCATATGAAGATACCACGCCACAAAAAGTGATCACCAAGAAAGACCTGTGGATGTGTGCAATCCGTGGTTTATTCATGGAAGGCAACTTCAACTTTGAACGTATGCAAGCGGGTGGTTTTGCTTACTCAATTATTCCTGCACTGAAGAAAATCCATGGTGATAATAAAGCGGATTTGGCGAAAGCATTAAAGAACCATCTGCAGTTTTTCAATGCGTCACCTAAGCTGTTTACCTTCTTATTAGGTACAGCAATTGCGATGGAAGAGAACAAAGAAAAACCATCAACCGTTAACGTAATGAAAGTGGCGGGAATGGGACCAACAGGTGGTATTGGTGATGCTATCGACCACATGACATTGATGCCATTAACGCTTGCATTAGGTGCGTCAATTGCAATGGAAGGGTCTATTGCTGGTCCATTTGTGTTCTTCTTCTTATACCAAATTGTTCACTTTGCGGTTTACTTTGGCTTGATGTTCATGGGTTACAAAGCGGGTACTGCCGCGATGGTTAACATGAGCGATTCAACCGAGAAATTGGCAAAAGCCGCCAATATTATGGGTATCTTTGTTATTGGTGCGCTTTCCGCGACCTTTATCAAGGTGCAGACCACCCTCAGCCTCGAACTGGGAGGGAAGGTGGTGGATTTACAGACCGCATTATTTGACAAAGTGATGCCGAATATTCTGCCACTGATGCTGGTGTTCTTCATGCTTAAAATGGTGAAAGGTACAGGATTCTGGGCTAAGCCTCCAGTGTTGATTTTCAGCACACTAGCGGCAGGTGTAATAGGCCATCTAATCGGTATTTTGTAGTTAATAAATTGTTTTGTATTGATATTTGTCATTATCAATAGTCTCAAGGGGGGCATCGTTCCCCCCTTATATTCAAGGAAAGAATCATGATTGGTATCGTTGTTTCAGGGCATATTAACTTTGCATCAGGTATGGAGTCGGCTGTTCGTGCTATCGCGGGTGAGCAAGAACAAATGACATATGTAGATTTTGTTGAAACCATGTCTACCGATGAGCTAGAACAGGCTTTACGCCAAGCGGCTGCGGATGTGGATAGCGGTGATGGAGTGTTGTTTTTAACTGATATTCCTGGTGGTTCTCCTGCCAATCGCGCCCTAGCTATTGTGATGGACACCCCTAATGTTGAACTTATTGGTGGTGCGAATTTACCGATGATCGCCAATGCTGCCTTTGAGCGTGATGATGCTGATCTAACCGATCTTGTTGATACCTTACTTGATATTGGTATGTCATGCATGAAAGACATGCGTCGTGAGCTTAATAATATGATGACGCAATCAGCTGAACTTGAATGTGAAGACGGACTGTAATTATGCGTTTTGCACTTCATCCACAGCGTATATTCACCCCCACAGGGATCCGTTATAACCACTATGTTGTAGTGAATAGCGGTAAGGTTGAATGCGTTACTGATAGCCGACCTTTTGATTGTGAAGTGATTGAATTAGAAGATCAAACATTAGTCCCTGGTTTTATCGATATTCATATTCATGGCCGTGCAGGCGCTGATGTTATGGATGCAACACCACAAGCTTTACAAACCATAGCTCAAGCATTACCTGCTACAGGCGTAGTGGCATGGGTTGGAACAACCGTTACCGCACCGTGGCAGAATATTGTTTCGGCTTTACAGGTGGTGCGTAATTACTGTGAGCAGCCACAACAAGGTGCCACGTTATTAGGTAGCTTTCTTGAAGGACCTTATTTTACTGCAACTCACCGTGGTTCACACCCAACTCAATACTTAACCGCGCCAACCATTGTGGCGTTAGCAGAATTAAAAGAAGTGGCTGCAGATTCATTATTACGCGTTGCGTTAGCACCAGAGTATGACGGCGCTAATGAAGCGATTCAATGGTTAACCGATAACGGCATTAAAACTTCGATAGCACATACCAATGCCAATTTTGAACAAGTAACCCAAGCGCACCAACATGGAGCGGATTGTGGTGTGCATTTATTTAACGGTATGAGTGGCTTACATCATCGAGAACCCGGTTGTGCAGGGGCGGTGCTTTATCACGATATGTTAGTTGAACTGATTGCTGATGGTATTCATGTTCACCCGGTGATGATGCAACTTGCTTATCGTATCAAAGGCTATCAAGGCATGGCATTAATTACTGACTGTATGCGTGCTGGTGGCCTTGATGATGGCAAGTACCAACTTGGCGCGCAGATGGTTAACGTGACCAATGGTGAAGCGCGTACTGATGATGGCTCTTTGGCAGGAAGCACGTGTAGTTTAGATCAAGCCATTCGCAATATGGTTATGTTAGCCAATGTTCCGGAGTGGGAAGCGATTCAGATGGCAACCGCTGTGCCTGCAAAATATTTAGGCATTGATCATCAATTAGGTGCGATAGCAACAGGCTACAACGCCAGCTTTGCCGTACTTAATACGCAATTTGAAATTCAAGCAACGTTAATTGACGGTGAGTGGTATTACCCAGCATCGCATCAATAGCAATAATTCGTCAGTATTTATGCCGTATTTTGATGGTATGGATACTGAATAATGTAATGATTTAAGAGGTTTTTCATGGAAATTCGTCAACCGATTCATAGTCAGCATGCCAAGCAATTAGATACTGCGGGTATTCGTGAGCAATTCTTAATTGAAAATATGTTTCAAGCCGGTGAAATTAATCTTACTTATAGCCATATCGATCGCATTATTGTGGGTGCGGCCGTGCCGACGACTGCGGCTATTGTGTTTGAAGGTGGTAAAGAGATTGGTGTTGATTACTTTTTACAACGTCGTGAATTAGGTGTGATTAATATCGGTGCGCCAGGATTAGTGATTGTTGATGGTGAGACTTTTGAAATTGGCTCACGCGAAGCTATTTATGTTGGCATGGGCGCACAAGATATTCGTTTTGAAAGTGTCGTTGCCGATAAACCTGCACGTTTCTATTTAAATTGTGCGCCTGCTCATCACAGCTATCCAACCCGTAAAATTACCCGTGAAGATGCATCTCCAGAGCAAATTGGTAGCCAAGAAAACTGTAATGTTCGCACGATTTATAAGTATTTACACCCTTCTGTGTTACCAACCTGCCAACTATTAATGGGCATGACTGAGCTGGCTGCTGGCAGCTTGTGGAATACCATGCCATGTCATACCCATGAGCGTCGTATGGAAGTGTATTTGTACTTCGATATGAGCCAAGACAATATCGTGTTCCATTACATGGGTGAGCCTCAAGAAACGCGTCATATTGTGGTGCGTAATGAGCAAGCAGTGATCAGTCCAAGTTGGTCAATTCACTCTGGTGTGGGTACGGCGTCTTATACCTTTATTTGGGGCATGGTAGGTGAGAACCAAACCTTCCACGATATGGATCATGTCGCGATGAGCGATCTTAAATAAGCCTTAGTTTTTCACCGTAACGCGTTAATTTATTTAGCAAGTAGTGCTGGCTAGCGTTGGCGCTACTTTACAAGGATAGAACTCGATGAATATGTTTGATTTAAGCGGTAAAGTTGCGATTGTGACTGGTTGTAATACAGGTCTTGGTCAAGGTATGGCATTAGGACTTGCAAAAGCAGGGGCTGATATTGTGGGTATTGGTCATCAAGCAGCGCCTGAAACTCAAGCACAAATTGAAGCATTAGGACGTAAATTCCATTACATCACCGCCAACCTTATGCAGCAAGATAAGCTTGAAAGCATTGTTGCAGAAGCGGTAGAAGTGATGGGTCATGTTGATATTCTTATTAACAATGCTGGTATTATTCGTCGTCAAGATCTGCTTCAATTTTCTGAAAGTGATTGGGATGATGTGATTAACATTAACCAAAAGACCCTGTTCTTCTTATCCCAAGCGGTTGCTAAACGTTTTGTTGAGCAAGGCAATGGCGGCAAGATCATCAATATCGCTTCAATGTTATCTTTCCAAGGGGGTATTCGCGTACCGTCATACACCGCAAGTAAATCTGCAGTTATGGGTCTAACCCGAGCATTAGCCACTGAACTTGCTGAATACAATATTAATGTTAATGCAATTGCTCCTGGTTATATGGCAACAGATAACACCGAAGCACTTCGTGCCGATGCAGATCGCAACGCGGCAATTTTAGAGCGTATTCCTGCTAATCGTTGGGGATTACCGTCTGATCTTGAAGGACCTGCAGTCTTTTTAGCATCAAGTGCGAGTGATTACATTAATGGTTACACCATCGCGGTAGATGGTGGTTGGTTAGCACGCTAAGGAGAGCAGTTCATGGCAGCATTAGGTTCAAAAGAAACGATTTTAACGGCAATGAAGCGTGTTTATCGTTACCAAGCACAACACCAGACTCGCAGTGTGATTCGTCGCAGCGGTAAAACCCGTTTTATTAAAGATACGGATTGGGAACGTGGCGTATTTTGGTCATGTGTCTCCGCAGCGTGGCTAGCAACGGATGATAATGAATACCTTGATGGGGTAATGAATTATACTCTCCATACCGGTTTTCGTCCTGGGCCTAATGATCGTTTTGCTGATGATCATATTTGCTGCCAAGCCTACCTTGATGTTTATCCATTAATTGATCAAATTGAAGCGTTAGAGCCAACCATTAAAGCGTTAGATCTTATGGTTGAGAGCCCACAAGCGGGTCGTAAAGATTGGTGGTGGTGTGATTCATTATTTATGGCACCGCCCGCATTTGCTGCATTAACCCAACGCACAGGTGATCCTAAGTATCTTGATTACATGAATACTGCATTTTGGGATTCAGTTGAGCATCTACTCGATCCTGAAACAGGGCTATTCTACCGTGATTATCGTTATATTCCTGATGGTAATAGTGGTGAATTACGTGAAGCTAACGGTAATAAAGTATTCTGGAGCCGTGGCATTGGCTGGGTATTAGCCGCAGTGCCACGCTTATTAGCCCGTATGCCTGACGATTACCCACAGCGTGAAAAGTATTTGGCGCTATTTACCTCACTGGCTGCTGAAGTGATTAAATATCAACAAGCGGATGGTTTTTGGCGTACAAGTTTACTCGATCCTGAAAATTTCCCTGCCCCAGAAAGCAGTGCTACAGCGCTGTTCTGTTACGGCTTAGCATGGGGTATTAAGCAAGGTCACCTTGACGCTGATATCTACATGCCAGTGGTTGAGACTTCATGGACGGCTTTACAAACCTGTATTCACGATAACGGCATGATGGGTTGGGTACAATTACCTGCGTTTAACCCACGTGATGTCGCCTTTGAACATAATATTGACTACGGTGCTGGGGCGTTTTTATTAGCTGCCACCGCTGTTGCTGATTTAGTGTCATAAATAAAAAAATAACGTCAATGTAAGTTGGTGAAAGCTAGGTAACGTCAAGCCGATTTGCTCGTCAGGTCGGCTTTTTTATGCTTCATTGCGGATTAGTTGAAAAACGATAAATAAGGATATTGTAATGAATAAGTTAGTCATCATAGCTGCTGCTGTGACTGCGAGTATGACAAGCTACCATGTGGTTGCTGAAACAGTGACTCCAACAGTTGAACCTGTTGCTGCGGTATATAACATTAATTATACCAAGGTTGCCCCTGTTATTGATGGTATCGCTCATGATAATGAATGGAAATCAGCCCAAGCGTTAACTGATTTTACCTTTCCTTGGCGTGATACACCAGCACCTGCAACGGAATTTAAGGCGGTGTGGAATGCAGATTCACTCTATTTTCAATACACAGTTACAGATGCAAATGTCGCTATTGGGACTGATCCTGAGCGAGCAATTTTAGATTCTGATCGGGTTGAAATTTTCTTAGCGAAAGATGCTAACTTATCCCGTTATTACACCATGGAAATTGATCCTAAAGCGCGCGTGTTTAGTGCAGAAGCAAGCTATGATATGACCAATAAAAAACGTGCATCGTTAGACAGTCATTGGACATGGAAAGGTCTAGAAATCAAAGCAAGTTTAACCGATAGCGGTTATGTTGTGGAAGGTAAATTACCATTGCAAACATTGACTGATTTAGCGCTATGGCAGGATAAACAACAAACGCAATTATTGTGTGCTTTAATGCGGGCAGAGTTCACTCAACAAGCCGATGGCAAGTTGGATATGGGCTGGATGACATGGATCGATCCCAAAACACCTAAACCTAACTTTCACAACCCGCAAACATTTGGTCATTGTCAGTTAGTGAAATAATAGCTATTAATTTATTATAGGTTATTAAAAAATAAGGTTTATGCCGATATTTATATCATATGGCATAAGCCTTTTTTGATTCTAGGTATCTTTTTGTTTTTTTATCGCGATGTTTTCGAGGAGAATATAATGCAAATATTGGGATAAACACTAAAGTCTGTGAGATAATACTTGGCTAAGGTATAAATCTACCATCATCTGCGGCTAGGTTTATTCTCTCCGAGATATTTTTATTGCATTCCCAATCGAGTTAGTGGACTTAATGATACGTATTAATGAAGTTAAATTACCGTTAGATCATAGTGAAGTAGCTTTACATGATTTTGTCATCAACAAGTTATCGATAAATAAAGACCAACTAGTTGATATTCATGTCTTTAAACGTGGTTATGATGCCCGTAAAAAAAATGATATTTATCTGATTTACACTGTAGATATCACTTTAAAAGACGTTGATGAAGAGCAATTACTAACGACGTTTGCTAACGATCACCAAGTGAAAGCATCACCAGATACAAGCTATAAATATGTGACTCAAGCGCCTGAAAATATCACCGAGCGCCCAATTGTTATTGGTATGGGGCCATGTGGCTTATTTACTGGACTTATTTTGGCGCAGATGGGATTTAAGCCTATTATTCTAGAGCGCGGAAAATCAGTACACGAACGTGCAAAAGATACTTTCCGTTTTTGGCGTACGCGTGAACTCAACACTGAATCAAATGTACAGTTTGGTGAAGGTGGCGCAGGTACATTCTCTGACGGTAAATTATACAGTCAAGTCAAAGATCCTCGTTTTCTGGGTCTTAAAGTAAAGCAAGAATTTGTTGCAGCGGGCGCACCGGCTGAAATTATTTATCTAAGTAAGCCACATATTGGTACCTACAAATTGGTAACAATGGTTGAGAAGATGCGTCGTAAAATTATTGAACTTGGCGGTGAGATTCGTTTTGAAACTCGCGTTGAAGAAATAAATATTGAAGATAATCAAGTTACTGGCGTTACTTTATCAACTGGTGAAGTAATTCCATCTAAGCACGTTGCATTAGCGATTGGCCACAGTGCGCGTGATACCTTCAAGATGTTACATGACAAAGGTGTCCACCTTGAAGCGCAATCATTTTCAGTTGGTTTCCGTATTGAGCATAAACAAGAAACTATTGATGCTGCACGTTTCGGTAAAAATGCAGGTCATCCTTTATTAGGTGCTGCGGATTATAAATTGGTTCACCACTGTAAAAATGGCCGTTCAGTTTATAGTTTCTGTATGTGTCCTGGTGGCGTTGTGGTTGCAGCAACCTCTGAGCTTGAGTCAGTAGTAACCAACGGTATGAGCCAATACTCACGTAGTGAGCGTAATGCTAACAGTGCGATTGTTGTCGGTATTTCACCTGAAGACTTTGCTAATGATCCAATGCAAGGTATTGCTTTGCAGCGTAAGCTAGAGCGTAATGCTTATGTTCTTGGTGGCAGTAGCTATGATGCGCCAGCACAATGTGTGGGTGATTTCTTAGCGGGTAAAACAGTTAGCCAAATGGGTGATGTTGAACCGTCTTACAAGCCAAATGTTAAGTTCACTGATCTAAGCAGCAGTTTGCCTGATTATGCTATCGAAGCGATTCGTGAAGCATTGCCTGCGTTCAATAAAAAGATCAAAGGTTTCTCACATGCTGATAGCATGTTAACCGGTGTTGAAACGCGTACATCTTCTCCTGTACAAATTAAACGTGGAAAAGATTTCCAAAGCATTAATACTAAAGGTTTATATCCTGGTGGTGAAGGTGCAGGTTATGCGGGTGGTATTTTATCTGCAGGCATCGACGGTATTAAAGTTGCCGAAGCTATTGCGCTTGATATGTTAAATGCATAATTAGTTAAATCAAAGGGTGTAATAACAGTAAATCAGCATAATGTTATTGCACCTTTTATTATTTTTATTGATGATCTCTTGGTCGCTACTCTCTTAACCTCTTTTTTCTGCTTGTTGTTGTCTTATTTTTTTCTTTATTAAATAAAATAACGTCAAAATATTGCATTAATATAATGCGAACGATTAAGTTTTTTAATCCCTTGTTTTAAAGAAAAAAATAGTATTCTCCTGTCTTTTTTACTGATCATTGGTATCAAAGTCCAATAATATTGGGTTAGCTTTTTATTTTTATTATGTGATTTGTATCACTAAACTGAAGTTGCTAGCTATGCTGAAATATTTGGTTACAATAGCGATCAGCAAGGGTAAATAGCCTCTTTGATTAATAGAGTGCTAAGGGTTTACTGATAGTCATAATATGGAAATATAGTCGGATATATAGAGTAAATGTTAAATGAAAGGCGGTTCTTTTTATCATTAATGCCATATTTGTTATTGTTTATTGCTGGCACTGTTGATGCGGTTGGTTTTTTACATCTAAAGGATGGCGTGTTTGCTTCTTTTATGAGTGGTAATTCGACTCATATGGGAATGATGCTGAGTTATCATGATTGCCCTCAAGCAGCCATTTATATTGCAATCTTGGGTATTTTTATTATCGGCTCCATGTCTGGCGAATTAATTGCCTTATCTGGGCGTCGATTCTACCGAGGTGTGGTGATGGCTTCCGTTTCGGTTGTGCTGATATTTGCCATTATCATGGAGTCTTATCTGCCTTTTTTAGCGATTAATTTTATTCTGTGTTATGGCATGGGGATGCAAAATATCGCATTACGATTAACGATAGAAAAATCAATTCCTCTTACGTATGCGACTGGATATTTAGTTAATATTGGTCGTCTATTGGCACTGGCAATTGTTGGGCAAGGTGATCGTAAACGGTTGATGCAATACCTGTGTTTATGGGGTTCTTTGATTTCAGGTGCAATGAATGGCGGGTTTATAATGCAAACAATTCCCCAATATTCATTATTTCCAGCATTGGCATTAACCTCCTTTATTGCTGTCACTTTGTTTTATATTGAATATACCCATCGCTCAACCCCAATTGATACTGAACTGTAATATTGGCCTTAATTCACACTGTAAATGATGAAAAGCCAGCAATTATTTGCTGGCTTCTTTATATGAGCAAAAATAACTAAGCCACTAAAATGGCATCACGCATTTTACATATAACATCTTGTTTTTGTTCGGTTGTTAATGTGCGTAATGGAAGGCGTGGGTTACCTGCATCAATATCATGTAGCATCATTGCTGTTTTACCCGCAGCAACACCGCCGTATTCAACTAAGACACGAATAAGTGCAATCACATTGTCCATTTTATTGATCACCGTCTGATGATCACCTTGAGCAAAAGCATTAATCATGTCGTGATAAAGAGGCGCTGCATAATTGTAAGTACTGCCAACAGCACTAATTGCTCCCACCGCTAATGCGCCAGGGAAATGCTCATCAACACCCCACGGTACATCAAACTTACTATCACAAACACGTAAACAACGTTGGTATTCATATAAATTGGTGCTGTTAAATTTAACCCCATATAGATTTGGAATCACTTTATCAGCAGCAATTAAGAATTGTTCCATATCAACCGTTACGCCACTCATTTCTGAATGATAGTAGTAGAATCCTTTCGATGGAGCAGCCTCTGCTACAGCTTTACAGTAATTAACTAAATCGGTAACGTTATTGGGTTTAAAGAAACATGGGCCGATAGCTGAAGTTGCATAGATGTCTAATTGATCGGCATGACGAGTTAACTCTAGTGTATCGGCAATACTTAACGCGCCAGTATGAATGATCAGTTTTAGTTGACCTGCACTTGCCTGTACCCACCGTTCTGCAACTGCTTTACGCTCTGCCACAGAGCAATGAATACCTTCGCCCGTCGTACCTAATACATAAGCACCCACAATATTGGTATCAATAAGATGCTTAGCAATAGCATCAATGGCGACATAGTCAATTTCACCGTTAGCTAGAAATGGCGTATGAGGGGCTGCAATTAAACCTGTTAGCTTTTCCATGTCTCAGATCCTTGTTGTGAAGTTTTACTTCTAAAATAAAAATATTATGGAGTTGCTTTATCATACGAAGTGATATTTAGGTTGGCAATAAAAAAGAAACGACTTTTAGGGCTTTTAATAGAAACTGTGATCTATTGCTATTAATTGATTTTTTAAATTTATAAAATATCTTTTTGTCGTTATTTTGGATCGAAATGATGATTGGATTTGATTTTGGAGTAAAACTTCATAATGATAATACGATAAAGATCGCCACCTAAGCTGAAGAATGGCAAGGATAACGTATGAATGCAGTAACAGATGCAATTCAAGTGGGTAAAATTTTAGATACGTTAGGTAGTCTACGTGATAGCTTGACACCATCGGCACGTCGAATCGCTGATTATGTTTTAGCACAACCTCAACCTGTGACTGAACTTTCAATTGCAGAACTCGCTCAGCAAGCTAACGTTGGCGAAGCCAGTATTATTCGTTTTTGTCGGGCACTCCATTTTAAAGGTTTTCAAGATCTTAAGATGAAGTTAGCGATTGAGGTTGCAACACCTCATGATACTGAGAAGCACATGCTTGATACCGAATTAACCGCAGATGATGATGCTGAACATATCGGTCGAAAGTTACAACAGACGATCAATAATGTCTTAGGTGAAACATTAAATTTATTAGATTTTTCTGAATTAGAAGCGGTGGCTCGTGCTTTACAGCAACAAAAACGGATTTATTTTTTTGGCGTGGGGTCCTCTGGCATTACTGCAGAAGATGCGAAAAATAAACTTATGCGGATTGGATTTGATGTCGATGCGTTAACCAATAATCATTTTATGTATATGAAAGCTGCATTATTAAACAGTGATGATGTTGCGATTGGTATTAGTCATTCCGGAACGTCAAAAGAAACCATTAAAGCGTTAGCATTGGCCAAAGAGTGTGGCGCAATTACTGTGGCGCTGACGCATAATCCATTATCTCCGTTGGCTGAATTGTCTGATTATGTATTAATTAATGGTAATCGTCAGGGGCAACTGCAAGGGGATTCTATTGGTACTAAAATAACGCAACTGTTTGTATTAGATATGCTTTATACATTGCTGGTTCGTGACAATCCTCAACATACACGGCAGCAGAAGTATAAAACAACCCAAGCGCTAGATTAAAACTTTACCAGAAATACTATTAAGGCCACATTCAAATGTGGCCTTTTTTTATGGGGGTAAAGCAGCCTTACTGGTTATTCATTAAACATTAATCACAACGAATTGATTATTTTTAACTGTGATTTACATCGTGATTTTGAGGTTATTTTAGGCAAAGAGTGTGCAATATATCTCTATTTAAAAAGTTCATTATTGCGTCACTCCAATGATATCGACATTATGGAGTCAAACTTCATAACGTTGATATTTTTGGAGCTAACGATCATGGTTAAGCGTTCACAAACACTTCTTGCACATATAAATAATGGTTTTATCTCTTCTTGCCAGCCTGTTGATGATAGCCCTATGGATCAGCCTCAGATTGTATCGGCAATGGCGCAATCATCGGTTTTAGGGGGTGCTGCGGGTTTACGTATTGAAGGTATTGCAAATTTACAAGCAACACGTCCACATGTGGCTGTACCTATTATTGGTATTATTAAACGAGATCTGAATAACTCAGCAGTAAGAATTACACCTTTTGTACAAGATGTTGCTGATCTTGCTGCAGCTGGTGCTGACATTATTGCGATTGATGGTACGCAACGCCAACGTCCAGAAACAGTTGAAAATTTAATTAATGCTATTCATCAACATGGATGTTTAGCAATGGCTGATTGTGCAACGTTGGCTGATGGGGATATATGCCATCAATTAGGTGCCGACATTATTGGTTCAACATTATCAGGTTATACCGAAGGTGAGGTGCCTGCTGAACCTGATTTAGAATTAGTGATGGCTTTACATCAACGTGGTTATTTTGTTATGGCTGAAGGGCGTTATAACTCACCAGTATTAGCAGCTAAAGCAATGACTGCGGGAGCGAACTGCGTCACTGTTGGCTCTGCAATTACGCGTATTGAACATATCTGCGAATGGTTTAAACAAGCGGTAAATACTGCTGCAACCGCAGATCAATTACGTGTTAAGGATATTGCATGAGTGTGTGTTTAGCGGTTGATATTGGTGGCACAAAAATAGCTGCGGCACTAGTGGATTGTGCAACTAACCAGATTATAGATCGTCATCAAATAGCTACGCCTCAGTCACAACAGCCCGCGGTGTTTTCAGCAGCCTTAGTCTCTTTATTAACCCCGTTTATCGCGGATGCTGATTTTGTTGCTATTGCTTCTACGGGAATTATTAATAACGGTATTTTGACAGCATTAAATCCCGCTAATTTAGGCGGTTTAAATCGATTTGAATTAGTTGATGATATTCAGCGTATTACAAAATTACCGACATATGCAATGAATGATGCCCAAGCCGCGGCATGGTATGAATTTATTTCGCTAACGCCTAATAACAATACTCACAACATGTTGTTTATTACTATTTCTACCGGTATCGGTGGTGGATTAGTGTTGAATCAACAATTACAAACGGGTGCTCGGGGTATTAGTGGTCATATTGGACATACGGTTGTTGATGCTAATGGCCCTGTGTGTGGCTGTGGTCGACAAGGATGTATTGAAAAAGTGGCTTCAGGTACCGCGATTGGTGAGCTTGGTAGTGCCTTATTTAAGCGTCCATGTAATGGACAACAGGTCTATCAACTGGCACTTGACGGTAATGAAGATGCAATAAGTATTATTCATTCTTCAGCCGCTGCAGTAGCAGAATTAATTGCCAACCTAACAATTAGCTTAGATCTCGATGCGGTGGTTATTGGCGGCAGTGTGGGTCTTGCACCTCATTATTGTGAATATATTCAACAATATCTAAATGAAAAACCAGAACTTTATCGACCTCATATCATTCCCGCTCAGGCAGGTGGTGATGCAGGTTTGTTAGGTGCAGCTCATTGGTTTGCACGACAAGAAAATCATATATAGAAATTAATTATCTTCTCTCAACCCCTAAATGGTGAGGCTTATATGGAAATTCAAGCATTTGGTACGATCAATTACATCGTATTGTTCGCGTATTTAATTGGTGTCATGTTGGTTGGTGTTTATTTTGCTCGCCGTCAGAAATCAGCAGATGATTATTTTAAAGCTGGAGGCCGAATACCAGGTTGGGCGGCGGGAATCAGTGTATTTGCAACCACATTAAGTTCAATTACTTTTATGTCTATTCCGGCAAAAGCTTATACTTCTGATTGGACTTTTCTTGTTGGACAATACCTCGCAATTCTTATTCTGCCGTTAGTGTTTTATTTCTATATTCCCTTTTTTAGAAAACTTAATTTAACTTCTGTATATGAATATTTAGAGCGTCGTTTTGATATTAAGATGCGCTTGTTTGCCAGTATGTCATTCATGTTATTCCATATCGGACGTATTGCGATTATTACCTATTTAACCGCTCTTGCATTAATGCCATTCGTACATATTGATCCTCTGACGATTGTATTTTTAATCGGTGTGTTATGTATTGTTTATACCTTCCTTGGTGGTATTGAAGGGGTTATTTGGACGGATGTTATTCAAGGTATTATGTTGTCAGTGGCAGCTGTATTGATCTTTGTGACAATTTGTTTTCAAGTAGATGGTGGCGTTAATGAAGTCTTCCGTTTAAGTGCGGAACAAGATAAATACTTCCCAAGCTCAAGTTTTGAGTGGAGTTGGACTGACAGTACCTTACCTGTATTAATGATTGGTTTCCTGTTTGCTAACTTGCAGCAATTTACGGCGAGCCAAGATGTAGTACAACGTTATATTGTGACTGACTCTATTGAAGAAACGAAAAAGACTTTGATTACTAATGCTAAGTTAGTTGCTTGTGTGCCTATTTTCTTCTTTGCTATTGGTTCTGCGTTATATGCTTTTTACAGTCAAAACCCACAATTGATACCTGAGAATTTTAATACGGGTGGTATTTTACCGTTCTACGTAATTTCTCAAATGCCAGCGGGTATTGCAGGGTTAATTATTGCGGCTATTTTTGCAGCTTCTCAATCAAGTATTTCAAGTAGTCTAAATAGTATTTCTGCTTGTTTCACTATGGATATCTATAACCGTTTTGGTGAAGAAAAGAATATGCAGCAAAGCTTTAATACTGCGCGAGTGGTGACTGTTGTTGCTGGTATTTTAGGTGTTGCTGCTTCTGTTTATTTAATCAAGAGTAACGAAAGTCAGTTATGGGATGCATTTAATAGCTTAATCGGTTTAATGGGCGGTCCTATGACTGGTCTGTTTATGTTGGGCATCTTTGTTCGCCGCGCTAATGCGGGGAGTGCATTATGTGGTGTGATTGCTGCGGTTGTTGCTGTGTTAATTGTACGTGGCTTTACTGACCTGAACTTCTTCTTCTATGGTGTGATTGGTACTTTAATGGTGGTCATCGTGGGCTTTATCACGGCCCCATTATTTAAAAGTAAGTCAGCTGAAGAACTGAATATAGTGACTGAATAATAAACTTAAAACAAAGCGGAGAAGCGGATGCTTTTCCGCTTTTTATTTATAAAAGGATAAGAAAATGATTTTTGGTGAAATTAAACAGCCGTTACATGCATTGCCTGCGGCTTTTCAACAAGCGATAAATTTTATAAATACACAAGATCTAGCACAGTTAGAGAATGGCCGCTATGAGATAGATGGTGATCGTATTTTTGCTAATGTGATGAGTTTTGAAACTCAAGCTGCGGCAGCTAAACAAGGAGAGGTTCATCAACAATATATTGATTTTCAATACTTAATCAGTGGTGAAGAACGTATAGATGTGTCACTCAATTTAACTGACTGCATTCCTGCAACTGATTATGATAATGACAATGATTTTGCGTTAGTTGAAACCATGCCAAATACCAGTTCTTTATTATTAAAGCCGGGTATGTTTTTAGCCATTTTTCCACAGCAACCACATAAACCAGGGTGCGTTATTACGACCCCAATGATGATTAAAAAAGTGGTGATTAAAATTCATCAACAATGTTTGTGTGAGTAGCTACTTGATGTGATTGTATTGATGATTAGCATTGATGGGAGATGTTATGAAAAAATCATGTACTCGATTCGCAATGGTGTGTGCTTTATTGTCTTTATCTACTAGCGTTACTGCACAACAATTGTGGCCGGATTTACCGCAACCGATCAAAAATGGCATTAGTGCGCAAGCTGATAATATTGTTTATGTTGGCCTAGGCACTGCTGGTCAGTCATTTTATATGATGGACACAGCAAGTCGTCAGCCTCAGTGGCAAAAATTAGCTGATTTTATTGGCCCGATAACCGATCAAGCAACGGCGGCGGCGGTTAATGGAAAAATTTATATTTTTTCAGGCTCGGGTAAAGCTGCGGTAACCGATAAATCTCCCATTATTTTTGATAGCGTCTATGTTTACGATATTCAAAATAACACTTGGAGTAAGCAAAATACACAAACACCAGTGGGTCTGTTAGGAGCGGCGGCTTATCCTCTTAATCAAACCGAAATTGCTATTTTTGGTGGTTATAATAAGCCGCAATTTGATCAATATTTGAGTGCTATTACTGCCATTGATAAACAGGCCGAACCCCAAAAATGGCAACAAACTGTCACTGATTTTATGGATCGCGCACCTGAATCTTATCATTGGAATCAAGCTATTCAGATTTACCATACCGATAGCAATACTTGGTCGACAAAAGGCAACAGTCCGTATTTAGCAAATTGTGGAGCAGCATTGGTTGGGGATAAAGATCGCATTACTCTAATCAGTGGTGAGATTAAACCCGGTTTACGCACACCAATAGTGAAAACAGTGACCATTAAAGGGGATGACGTTAATTGGCAATCATTAGCACCTTTACCTGATGCTGCTAATGGTCAATTACAAGAAGGTGTTGCTGGCGCTTATGCAGGAACAAATCAAGGTTCATTAATTGTTGCTGGTGGCGCTAATTTTGTTGGTGCAAGAGCAAAAGCTGATCAAGGTGATTGGTTTGCTCATGATGGTTTAAGTAAACATTGGAGTGAGGATATTTATACTTACCGTGGTGGTAAATGGGCGTTAGCGTCCACGAAATTGCCACAAGGGTTAGCCTATGGTGCATCTTTTTCTACTCCAGCAGGGGTCCTGATGGTGGGGGGAGAAAATGGCACGGGCAAACCACAAGCAAAAGTGTATCTGTTACGTTATGAGCAATCGAAGGTGAGTATTATTGATTGATTCGATTTTAACCTTAATCTCAAGCTACTGTTTTATTAAGTAGCTTGAGGTATAACATAAGACGTGATCATACTCGCTGAATTAAAGGTCAATAATTGCCACCAAGTGCATATGTTCATACACTGTTATTATTGCGTTATTGATGATGGAGAATGGCATGTATACCCCAATCCCTTACAATATGATCAGTGGTGTTATTTTTGATTTAGATAACACACTTGTAAGTTCAGCATTAGATTTTGATTGGTTACGCCAACAATTATGCTGTGCAGCAGATATCGATCTATTGCAATATATTGCTGATATTCCCGATGTAACTCACCGTAAGCAGCTCGAAGATAAAGTCATCGAACATGAAATTATAGATGCTCGTCAGTCATCTATTATGCCCGGCTGTCACGCTTTACTGTCTTATCTTCGTCAGCAAAATATACCTACCGCAGTGGTCACACGTAACTGTATTCAAGCGGCAAAACTGAAGATAGAGCACCATCAATTGCAATTTGATCGTATTGTTTCACGTGAAGATTTTCCACCAAAACCCGCACCAGATGCCTTACTTGATATTACTCAACAGTGTCAACTTGCACCACAAAATATACTCTATGTTGGTGATTATATTTATGATTTACAAGCTGCTTTTCGCGCAAATATGCCATCATGTTTAGTGACTAATGGTGACGATTTGCCTTTTACTGATCAGGCATCAATAGTGGTTCAACGGCTAGATTCCTTGACGGAGATTTTACGTGAGCAAGCATGTATGTTACAGCGTGAGCATGTTAGGGTAGTAACGAATGTTCAGTCAGGAAATTAATGATGACGAATCCAGTGAATCCCAAAGCGTTACTTCATAGCAAATGGACGAAAGTGGTTGTAGATAATAAAGAAAAACATTTTGAGATAGTTACAGTATTATTTAATGAAAATCAGCAAGTAGAAAAATGTGTTATTCAAGCTGTAATGACAAATAAACTGTATGATATTGATTGGCATGATTTAAAAAATGACCAAACTTGGATTATCGGTTGGAATTAGGCGTGCTCTTGCTCTAAAGCCAACAGTGTTTGTTTTTTATCTAATCCGCCAGCATAGCCAGTTAATGTACCGTTTTTACCAATAACGCGGTGGCATGGAATGACAATGGATAACGGGTTTTTACTGTTTGCCATTCCAACAGCTTGGCATGCTTTAATATTACCAATTGAGATAGCGAGTTGCTGGTAACTCCAGCACACACCATATGGGATTGTGCATAACGATTGCCACACACGTTGCTGAAAATCAGTGCCTTTAGGTGCCAATGGTAAATCAAATTGTTGGCGAGTCCCTGTGAAATACTGTTGTAATTGCTGTTCACATTCAACTAATAATGGGTGTTGTGGCATATAGGTTGCTGTTTCAGGTTGCGGTGTTTGATCTTGATAGAGGATAGCTGTTAACGCATGGTCAGTAGCGTACAGTGTTAAGCATCCAATGGGGGAATCCATCGTATTGAAGTAAGTGCACATAATAAAAACCTTCGCGCTACACTAAATAATCAGTATAGCGCGTTTTAGAGTGGATAAAAAAGAGCTTACGACTGGTGGTGTTTTAAATATTCAAGAGCACCAATAATGGCCGCTACTTGGGCCATATTACACTCTTGATCTGTAACACGAGGGCTATCTGGATAAACTTCAGTCGTTGAAGTATACAAAGCGTCAGTTACGCTAGCACATAAACCTAATGCTTTTAGTGGGTAATTAATCACACCTTCTTGGGTAATTGGCTCTCCAATAATATTACCATCATTGTCAGCGGGGGCAATGTGAGTAACATGGCGCACTGAATCAATAATGGCTTTTTGAAAGTCATGTTGTGGGTTTTCAGTATCGCCGACGCCATAAAAACCGTCAGGTACAATATCGGCGATATATTCTTTACCATCACGTGCGGCAAGCGCTGGTCTAAATTCACTTTCATCACTATCAGTGGTTTCATGCAAATCAAGGTGAGCGAGAAAATGTGTATGCTGAGCTTGAACGAGCTTCATTAATGCGGCAGATTCTTCTGCTGGGCTATTTGCATAAAATGAGCGGTTTGGATCGACTGCATTAGGATTCCAACGATTGATCGTTTCATATCCCCATGGGCTTACACAAGGCACGACCATAATATTAAAATCAGTACTGTATTGTTGTGCTTTTTGTGCCAAGAACGTTAATGCACCATGAACACCACTAGTTTCATAACCATGAATCCCCCCCGTGATTAAGATCGTTGGTTTTGCGTTATCCCAATGGCGAGTCTTAATGACAAATAGTGGATATTTTTCAGGTGAGTAAGACAGTGCACCATATTGCTCAACATCGAATTTTTCACTTAAAGTATGAATGTGGGAAACAACTTGCTCAAGGTAACTACGTTTAATGGTGGTTTGTGCTAACCATGCAGCTTTTTCTGTGGCGCTCCATTTTATTCCCGGAGTACCAATTGCGTATCCAAATGAATTGTCCATTGTGTTACCTATATCATTATTATTGAGGTGTCTGTTTTTAGAGGGTAAACAGCTGGCTATATTTAAGCAAATTTTATCTAATTATCATTTCAAAAAAATAGAAATGCTTATAATTATACTGAATTAAAACTAATACTATTAATCGAGAAGAAAGTAAAATTAGGTTGCATTTATCTGCTGGTACTCACTATTGTCATACAAATCAAACAGCCTATAGTAATGATGTTCACAAAATTATTACTAAGGATAAGACGATGAGTACTACAATCTTGAATGAAGTTCAAATTGAAGATGCTAAACAACATCTCACTCGTCCTCTAGCCACACCTACAGATCTATGTGTAGACGCGACTAAAGAGATCAGTGGCGCATTAACTGCAATTTTAGCTGATGTGTTTGCGATTTATATGAAAACCAAAAACTTTCATTGGCATATGAGTGGTGCGCATTTCCGCGATTACCATTTAATGTTAGATGAGCAAAGTACTCAGTTATTTGCAATGACTGATGATATTGCTGAACGTGCACGTAAAATTGGTGGTCGTACTATTCGTTCAATTGGTGAAATTGCTCGTATGCAGCGCATTTTAGATAACGATGCTGACTATGTTGAGCCCGCAGATATGCTTGCTGAGTTGTGTGAAGATAATAAACAATTAGCCGCTGAACTTCGTGCCGCACATATTTTATGTGATGAACGTAATGATTTTTCTTCAGTGAGTATGATTGATAATTGGATTGATGAAACAGAGCGTCGTGTCTGGTTCCTTTATGAATCATACCGTCATTGATATAAAAATTAATCAATTTGTTACTAGATAAAAAAAGGATAGGTTTAATAACCTATCCTTTTTTATTATATATGGTTTGAGCGTCATAAAAATGACGATACTTTAATAGACTAACTTGATAACTTATAAATCAATATTAATTTGAAATCTGTTTTTTTTTGAATAAAGATCTCTTTACCGTTGTGAAAATAGTTTATTTATTGTCTGTTTAGCAAAAAAAATTATCGAATGTAAACCTTGTTGTTGTTTTTATGTTGTCTTTATTTAATTTAAATAAGTATTCATATTTTTGGTTTTAATTCATTGTTGTGTATATGATGCGGAAGTATAAAATACGCAATACTAGGTATATCTATTTTGTGTAAATAGTAATTTTAACTCGCTATTCTTATTTTTTGTTAATGACCATTCCATTAGTAATGGTTTAGCAGGAAATAGAATTTTAGATTTGAAATAATATAAAAATTATAACGAGAACGTTAAAGGAGTTAATCATGTCAATGGAACTTTCGCGAAGGAGTTTTATTAAACATGGTATCATTGCTGGTATCTGCGTTTATACAGTCCCCGCTTTAGCCCGATTTAATCTTAATTTAGATGGGAGTAATAGTTTAGTTGCTCCTGAATTAGCATCATCTTGGAAATCTGATTTTAAAGTACGTTTTCGAAGTGATGCTATTGCTAAAGTGACGGGTGAAAAAGTGTATGGACGTGATTTACGATCAACCGATATTGACGGTTGGCCAAGTGAGCAGTCATGGGCTTTTTATATTCGTGCCGATCGTGCTGATCGTATTTATCAAGGTGTTGATTTAAGTCTGTTATCAGCAAATGCTCGACCTAGTAATATTGTTACAGCAGCAACATTAACTAAAGATAAAATTGAATTGCCACAATTTTATGGCACAAATATGTTAGTGGCTGAAGGAGCTATGCCTGATTATATTGGTCAGGCTGTTATGTTACTTATTTTTGATGATTTTCTTACTTATCATCGCGCTAAAAATATATTGCAGTTTAATAGTGAAATTATTAAATATGGTAAGCAACAGCCTTTAGTCGCAACAGAGAAAGATCCGTGGGGAGTCTGGCGTATTACTCGTGAGCAAGGTAATACGGCAGGTGTATTGCCTGATAAATACAGCGCATTAAAAAATGGTGTTAATTTCCCTAATTATGTTGATCATAAACCATTTTGGCCACAACCCAATCATCTCGGTACAGCATTAGAGCAACAAATGGCGGTTGCTGACGATATTAAAGCAAGCTTAAAAGATGATAATAATTTTGTGTTAGATCGTAATTATCAAACTCAATTTATTGATCCGATGTTCTTAGAGCCAGAATGCTTTAATGGGTGGTTTGATCCTAAAACTCAGACCATGCACACCATTCCGTCTTCGCAATCTCCAGCTAACTTATTTGGCTTTGCAACCAAGATGCTTAACAATGGTCCTCTTGCAGGTAAAGTGAAGAACTTGGTTGTGCATTCCCCGTTTATTGGTGGTGGCTTTGGTGGTAAAGATCACTCTATCTTGCCTTATTACGGTTTATTAGCTGCGATGTACAGTAAACATCCTGTACGTATGGCAAACGATCGCTTCCAACAGTTTCAATCAGGTTTAAAACGTCATCCTTTTAAGATGCACAACCAATTAGCGATTGATAAAACAACCGGTAAATTCCAAGGGATTGTGAGTTACATGGATCTTGATGGCGGTGGCCGTGAAAACTTCAGCTCTGTTGTTGCTGAAGTCGGCGCGAGTGCATTGCAGTCAATTTATTATTTCCCTAAAAATGATATTACCGCTGTTGCCAATGTGTCTGAAAACCCCGCATCAGGTTCTATGCGTGGTTTTGGTACGTTACAGACAATGTCAGCCATGGAAATGATGGTTAATGAAGCAGCACAATTGCTCAATATTGATCCGATTGATTTAAGACTTCGTAATACGATTCAAACGGGCCAATTGAATACCCAAGGTGCGGTACCAACCAGCACTGAACATTATGCTGAAATATTAAAACAAGCACAGCAGCATGAAATGTGGACCCAGCGTGAACAACGCCGTAAAACCTATGAAGCGAAATATCCAAATAAACGCTTTGGTACGGGTTTTGCCATTTGTACTAAAGATTATGGTGCGGGTGATGATGCACCTTCAACTTATATTGAAATGGATAAAAACGGTCGTTTAGTGATGGGTATTTCTGCGGTGGAAATCGGTACTGGCGCACAAACATCACAAGCAGCTGTTTTAGCTGATTATTTTGGCCGTCCTGCTGATACTATCAACCTTGCTGAAGTGCATGGTTGGGATCCGTTACAGATGATCAATACTCAATCACCATTTACGATGAGTCAAGCCTACCAAGATAAAATGCAACAAAATCCACGTTGGACACCAACGATTCCTTATGCATCGTCTGCATCAACGTCGGCTTATTTCCAATCTAAAGCAACAGAAAATGCAGCGAAAGTAATTTTTGAATACGGATTATGGCCTGCGGCAAAAGCTATTTGGGCTAAGTTGTATTACAGCGGTGATCTGGCTGCGATAGATTTTGGTGCAATGGAAGATGCTGTTTGGGTTGATGGTAAGTTAAGTGCTAAAGGGATGGAGCCATTACCTCTTGATATGTTAGCACGGCATGTTCATCAGCAAGGTTTAGTGGCCGGTGCAATGGTGCATACATTTAACCGTTGGGGCTGGGTGGATGCAGATTTCACTGTTGAAGGACAGACAAAAACGTATCAATTAGATGCAATGGCAGTGAAATATGGCCATGGTGCTAATGCGAATAAGAAAAAATTAATGGCCAGTGATGGCTGGCATTTATTAGACCGTAGCAATGTTAACTATCCAGCGACTGTTTTAAATAATGCAATGGTGGTGTATTACGCCCCTTGTGCAGTCTTGGTCGAATTAGCGGTTGAAGAAGGCTCAGGTAAAGTTGAAATTGTTGCCACTCAAACTTGGCTTGATGCAGGTAAAGTGATCGTTAAAGAGTTGGTTGAAGGTCAAATTGAAGGCGGTTTGGTGATGGGGATTGGGCATGTATTGCACGAATACTTACCACCAGGTGAAGAAGGTCCAGGTAATGGTACTTGGAACCTCAATCGTTATCAGGTGCCATTAGCGACAGATGTGGGTGTATGGCAAATGAATCATACTATTTTGCCGCCATTTAATAACTCTGATCAGCGCAAAGGTATTGCTGAAGTGGTGATGATTCCAATTGTCGCGGCTGTTACTGAAGCACTTTATCAAATTACTAATAAACGTTTTTACCACTTACCTGTAACCGCAAATGATATTAAGGAAGCACTCGCATGATCACTGTAACAATGACTATTAACGGTAATGTTGTCGGTCCAGTTGATGTTGACGAATCAGTAAAAATGATTGATTTTCTTCATGAATATCAAGGGTTAACTGGTACTAAGTTTGGTTGTGGTATTGGTGTTTGTCACGCCTGCTCTATCATTGTGGATGATGCCGATGGTGGCTCGCATACGGAACGTACTTGTATCAATGGTGTTGGTAATTTTAACGGCAAAAAACTGCGTACCGTCGAAGGTCACGCAAAACGTAATTTAATGGGGCAGATCACAGCATTAAGCCCAGTACAGCAAACATTTGTGGATCATTTTTCTTTTCAATGTGGTTGGTGTACTTCTGGTTTTGTTAATGAATCAACCGTATTAGTTGAGCAATTAGCCAAGCAACCTGTCGATAAAGAACAGGTTGAAGATGTGATTGAAAACGCATTAAAAAAACATATTTGCCGTTGTTCTGGTTACCGTAAATACTATGTTGGTTTGCGAGATTTAGTACTGTCACAGCCGGGGTTAGTCAAATGAAACCGAGTTTAAAAATCAGTGCCATTTGTGGTTTATTATTAAGTAGCGGCGCAGTGTATGCACAAGCCGAATCAACGGATACACAAGCGCCATTATCCGAAAACATGGCACAATTGATCGCGCAAGGTAAATACTTAGCGGCTGCGGGTGATTGCAGTGGTTGTCATACTATTGATAGTGGTCAAGTTTATGGTGGTGGGCGTGCATTTGACACACCTTTTGGCACCTTATATTCAACTAATATTAGTAGTGATAAACAGCACGGTATTGGTAATTATAGTTATCAGCAATTTGTTGATGCGGTGCGTAATGGTGTTGCACCTAAAGGTAATTTATACCCTGCGATGCCTTATACGTCGTATCACCGCATTAACGATCACGATATGCACGCGTTATATGCGTATTTCATGCAAACCAAACCTGCGACTCAACCGAATAGAGAAAATGGGATTGGGTTCCCGTTCAATATTCGTATGGGATTAAAAGTCTGGAATCTTATCGCGTTTGATAAACCGACCTTTACACCTACCGCGGATAAAACGCCATTATGGAATCGTGGTAAATATCTAGTGCAAGGATTAGGCCACTGTGGTGAGTGTCATACTCCGCGTAATTTTATGATGGCAACGGAGCAACAACACGCACTAGAAGGTGCGGTAGTTAATAATCTTAATGCGCCTAATATTACCTCAAAAAATCTTGCTCAAGAACATTGGACATTTAATAATTTAGCCCAGTTCTTAAAAACAGGACAATCACCGAAAGGCACTGCGTTTAATGATATGTTCATTGTTGAGAAACATAGTCTAACTCAACTGGACGATCATGATATTACTGCAATAACCAGTTATTTATTGAATCAAACACAACCACCACAATCGGCTGTGGCACAACCTAAGTTAACGTCACTTGTTACATCACAATTTGATACTAAACTACCAGGATACCGTATTTATATGGATAAGTGTTCTGGTTGCCATGGTCAAAATGGTCAGGGGACACCAAATGTGGCCCCTGCGTTAGAAAATAATGCGACTATTGCAAACAGTAATATTTTCAATACGGTAGCTGTGTTAAATAATGGTATTGAGCGACAAAGTTACAGTCAGAATCAAACTTATTATGCTATGCCTGGATATAAAAATAGCTTAAATGACCAACAAATGGCTGATTTGATAACGTATCTGCATAAACGTTTTTCTTCACAAGTAACAACGACCACCGCAAAGCAAGTCGCGGCAGTTAAAAAGCAATTAGCTAACGATTAAGCTTAAGATTAGCCTGCATTATTGCAGGCTAACTTCGGTATTGTTGTTATAGTAAACAAAGTGATAGACGACTTATGAATGCCTTAGATAAACACGTATTATTAGATTGTCAGACATGGCTACACCAAGGGAAATCAGTGTGGTTATGTACTATTTTATCCACTTATGGATCGGCTCCTCGTCCTGTTGGCGCTTTATTTGCTACTGATGGTGACATTCGCTCAGGATCGGTATCCGGCGGGTGTATTGAAGATGCTTTTATGAAGTTAATTCAACAACATGAGCTAGATAAACCACTACAAGTGTTTGATTATGGTACCCATTTAGCCACGAATGGTAGCCAATATGAACTGCCGTGTGGTGGTCACATCTCTTTATTAATTGAACATTTATACCCTGATGATTGTTATTTAGTCGATAGTTGGTTAACGGCAGCGGAACAAACGCCTGCTTTTATTCGTGCTATTAATATTGAGACTGAGCAACGTAATATTGTCAGTGGTACAGATACTACGCTATATCCTTCCCCCTGGTTAACGGTGCATTACCAACAACATTGGCAATTACTATTATTGGGCATAAGCCAAGTCAGTGAAGAGGTTGCACGGTTAGCCGTGAGAGCGGGATTTACTGTAAGATTGTGTGATATTCGTGAAAATTACAGTCAAAGTTGGCGTTGGACAGCGGCAGAAGGGGGCATTGATGTTGAATGGTGCTCTGCGGATGCTTTTGTTGAGCGTTATACCAATGTTTATACCGCAGTGTTAGCACTTGCCCATGATCCTCGTGTTGATGACATGGGATTGATGGGAGCATTAGAGTCCAATGCGTTTTATATTGGTGCATTAGGTTCACATGTGAACAGTGCTCGTCGTCGTGAACGATTAATGCGAATTGGTGAATATACTCAGGCTGAATTAGCACGATTACATGCGCCAATTGGGATTGCTATTGGTAGTAAGACCCCGTTTGAAATTGCCATTGCCGTGATCGCAGAAGTTATCGCAGTAAAAAACGGCATTGACTGTGATTCATGGCATTATCACCATGGTTGATTGTGTTATACCTGCTGCGGGGCTGTCATCACGAATGGGGACATGGAAACCTATACTACCTTATCGTGACAGTACACTACTTAATATTGCCATTGAACACGCCTTGGTCTTTTGTTCAAGAGTAATAGTCGTTGCCGGTTATCGCGCTGATGAATTGGTGCAGCAATACCAACATCAGCCACATATTCTTGTGGTGGTGAATCCTGATTATCAACAAGGTATGTTAAGCTCTATTCAAAAGGGTATTGCAGCGGTAACCAGTTCATGGTTTTTTATTACTCATGCCGATATGCCTTGTATCAATCCGCAGGTATTTTCGTTGTTATCGCAAATGCGTCATGAGCGAGTGGTCTTTCCTGGTAATAAGCAACAAACAGGGCATCCCGTTTTAATTGATGCTGCGTTAATTCCTCAAATTTTAGCTTTACCGACGACGGCGAAAATGAAACAAGTATTACAAACAGGTGAAGAGCAATATTTACAGTTAGATGCATCAAGTGGTATTTATCATGATATTGATACACCTGAAAAATATCAGCAATTACTTCGAACATGCAAATAAACAGTAAGTTACAAAATAAATACCATAAAAAAGAGAAGCTAATAATGCTTCTCTTTTTGTTTGTACTTTATTTATAGACATCTTTTAATGATAATGATGTATTAGCTGGTCATGCCCCATTTTAAATCATCATCAAGCTCTTCAATCGCATCGTAAAGATAAGACTCAACTTGCTCTTCTACTAAGCCATCAGGTTCTTCAAAAAACGCAATGTGGAAAATAGCATCACCTTCGTTCACGAGTGGTAGTGTTTGTTGACCAATGACAATGCCACCTTGTGGTGCAATCACTGTTATTTGATTACTACCAGCAGGATCGCTGATCGTCGCAATAACTTGGTTTTTATCTACTTTTTCACCTAATGCAACGTGTGAGCGTAGTAAGCCATCAGAATCAGCACGTACCCAACGTGTCGCCTTTGGCACCATTGGCTCTACTATTTTTTTACTGCGGCTCGTACGTAACATTTCTAAGTGCTGCATTACTTTTAATACACCTTGTACACCTGAACCAACGGCATGGGCATCAAGGCGAAGTGCTTCACCTGCTTCAAAGGTGATCACGGGAATATTAAATTCTTCGGCTGCGGCACGTAATGAGCCTTCACGAAGGCTGGCGTCAACCACTACCGGAGAGCCAAATGCCATTGCCATTGCTTTTGCTTGTGGGTTATCAAGATTTGCACGAATTTGTGGTAAGTTTGTACGATAAATAGCGGCGGTATGCAAATCAACCACATGAGTAGCTCGGCGTACAACTTGATTAAAGTATTGATACGCCATACGGCCTGCGATGGAACCGCGTTCTGCGCCTGGAAAACAACGGTTTAAATCTCGGCGATCTGGAAGATAACGTGATTTATGAATAAAGCCAAACACGTTAACGACAGGTACCGCAATAATAGTGCCGTGTAGTTTTGATAAATCTATTTTTTCAATAACTTGACGTACAACTTCAATACCGTTGAGCTCATCACCATGAATAGCAGCATTGATCAGTAATACTGGGCCTGGATGTTTTCCATGCAGAATATCAACAGAGACTGATAATGGGGAGTGAGTATATAGGCGAGCAATTTCAAGTTCGCAATTGGCATGGCTTCCCGGTTCAACCATAAGATCTGCAAATTCAAACGGGATATTTTTTGTGGCCATAGATACGTCCTGTATATGGGCTATTGAGAGATAACGATTAATTAATGTTTTCGTATTGGCACTGCGTTATAAAAGTCTGAGAATAATCATTAAATCCATTTTAAAACAGGAACAATATCACGTTTAATTGAATTTTAAGTAACATAAATGTATCAGAGTGTATCTAAGGTGAAAGGGATCTGTTGTAGTGATGTTTAATAAAGGCATTGCTGTGGGTCAACAATGCCTTTTATAGGGTAATTACGAATCTTTTGGTTCGTTGCTAGCGACTTGAATCTCACTCTCTTTCGGTGGCAATGGCTGCTGCATTAAACGGTTGTATTGCACCACATCAAGCTCAAAGGCTTTCTTTTGTTGATGTGAAACCGATGCGGCTAGTGGAATCTTCGCTGTTAATGGATTAACAGGTTTGCCACGTACTAACAATTCATAGTGAATATGAGGGCCAGTAACACGTCCAGTTCTACCAGATAATGCGATTTTTTGACCGCGTTTTACACGTTGACCGACTTTGACCAAGATGCGGCTATTATGCAGATAACGGGTACTGTAATTAGCACTGTGTTTGATTACCACATAACGACCAGCGTAAGGGTGATTTGTCACGCGAGTTACGACACCATCACTGGTCGCTAATACCGGTGTTCCTGTTGGGGCTGCAAAATCGACCCCGTTATGAGGTTGAATACGTCCTGTTACTGGGTGGCGACGATAAGGGTTAAACTGTGAACTAATACGGAACCGTTTCGTTGTTGGATAGCGTAAAAATGCGCGCTGTAAGCTTTCACCATTTTGATCATAGAAATTACCATCACTGCTTAAATAAGCTGAATATTGGTGTTTTTTGGTGTAAATACGAATTGCCTGAAGTTCCGTATCACCACTTGCTTGATCATTGACATATTTGGCCTTACTTACAACTTCAAAACGATCACCTGCTTTTACGTCTTGTGTAAAATTCAACTTATCTTTAAAGATAGCAATGATTTCACTGATCTCACTGTTACTTAGACCCGCTTTTCTCGCTGAAAGGCTAAAACTTCCACTAATATCACCATTGATGACTTTTTCACGCCATACTCCGGGTAAGGTCACTTCTTTAACATCAAAGTCGTTATTTTTATCTCGTGTATAGTCAATCGTATGCGCGACATTAAATTGCAGTTGGAGTTTATTTAATCGATGATCTGTGTCTGTTACCCAAAATCGTAAAATATCATTGGGACGTAGGTTATCAATCTGTAAGCTATTTAAATCTGCAGCCATGATGTTTTTGACATCTGATTGTGGCAAATTTAAACGAGAAAAAATTTCACTCAGTGTATCGCCTTGTTTTACTTCATATTCATAAGTAGGTGGCAATATAATGTTTTTGATCACTGCGGCTGGTTTTAGAGTATTTAATACAACTTGAGGATTAGTAATTAAAGGCAGTTGTATTTCATTATGGCGTGTTGATGATGTGGTGTTAATTGATAATACGGCAGCAGTAGTGATAATTGATAGCCCAAAAAGGCTAATAAGGCGATAGTTTACAAAATTAGTTAGTACTGTCGTTTTAAACGTAAACATAATACTCGTCAGTTCTTTTATTTTTAATAAGTGCCTGGCACTTGGCTTATTTGGCGAATAGGTATCAAAACATAGCTTTTCTGAACCCTAAATGAATTAATGCTGTAGGCGCTATTTTTTTACTTAATTTCTCAACAATTACAGCTAGAAAGCATATAAATGATGAGTATAAGGTATTTTACTTGTCAAAGATGCAGAAAAGGCAATTTCGCCCAGTTGATTGATGCAATATTAAGCTGGGCGAATAGAGTATTTAGAGAAAAAGACAATATTTCATTATCTTAATGATTATTTATATTAACTATGGCTTTGATAGTGACTGGTGTATTTTTTCTTAGGACGCAGTATAACTTCTCGTTGTTCTAAATGCGGATCTCTATGGGAATTGATCTGTAAGTAGTTATTAGTATTGATTGAACTTACTACGTCGGTTTGAATTTTTTCTGCAGCCGTTAGTTGATGAGTATGATCTATATACTCAATCATATGTTGAGTCGTTAACGGGGGTTGTGTGGCGGTGGTTGGCATTGATGCTAATGCTGAGAATGAATGCAGTGCTAGCGATAATGCTAACGTTATTATTAATCGTTTCATGAAAAACCTCATGTTATTCAGAACGGGTATTTAAACCTATGGCACCTGAATTGAGGGTGAGTCATTGATTCATTTATCATTCATGGCTTCAACATAACGGTTGGCCTGATTTCGGTATAGAATAGATACTCTGTGATTATTAAAGTGAAGTTGTTATGACAGATTTAGCGCAAGAAATCAGCTTTATGCAGCGTGCATTAGCATTATCACATCAAGCATTGCCAGCTTGTCGTCCTAACCCACCTGTTGGGTGTGTGTTAGTGCGAGATGGGGAAATTGTGAGTGAAGGTTTTACGCAATCACCGGGGTGTCATCATGCAGAAGCGATGGCATTAGCAAATTATGCATCGCCACTTAACGATGTGACCGCTTATGTGACTTTGGAACCTTGTTCGTTTGTTGGTCGTACACCATCTTGTGCACATACTTTGGTTGAAAAAGGGATAAAGCGAGTCGTAGTTGCTACCCTTGATCCTGATCCACGAAATAGTGGTAAAGGTATTGATGTGTTAAAACAGGCAGGAATTGACGTAAGTGTTGGTTTGTGTGAGCAAGAGGTTTTTGACTTTATATCGCCGTATTTATTAAATAAAATATAAAATAAATTTTTATTTAAAAAACATTGGTATTAAAATAAAAAACAAAAGCCGATTTAAATGGATAATAAAACTATTACCACTATTAAATCGGCTTTTAAAATATCACGAATAAAAACGTAAACTTAAATAATTAATTATTTAGTTGAAGTTTTGTGATGTTCACGAGATGATTCTTTATGATCATGCTCTTTAGTTTTGTGATGACGGTGTTCGTCATGTTCATGACGGTCGCCATGAGTTTGTTCTGGGTGTTTATGACCTACAGGATCGCCACCATGTTGAGTGTGTGGGTGGCTTTTTTCATGGTCACGTACTTCATGGTGGTCACGGTCATGTTTGTGTTCTACTTCTTCACCGTAACGACGTTCCATCTTCACATGTTCAGCTTCAGCTGTATGTTGATGACCTTTTTGAGAACCTTGATGTTCTTGGCTATTATGACTCATATTCTTAATCCTTCAATAAACAGCGTTAATAATAAGTTTGTGTCTGTCTATGGGGTTTAATTTACGCTTATTTTAAATTTGAACAATATACTTTTTTATAATCAAATATTTTATTTTTGATAATTGCTGAATATTTAAAATGGGTATAAGAAGCAAAAATCATTATGTAGATATTTAATTAAACATAGAGTTTTATTATTATATTAGTATATAAAAATGGAAACATAGCTATTAATAATAATTACTTTTTTGTGGAGTAAACAAAGCAGTTATTTGTTTTTAAAAGGTATTAACATTAAGTAATAGCTATTTATTATGATTAGTGAGCTTTATAGTCAAATATTCTATCCACCCGATGAATAGGGTGAAGTAAATGTTAAATAGTCACCTATAAAATGAATGTAAAAAGTAGCACCGAGTGCTACTACTAAAGGCTCGTAATCATAGTGATAAAGAACTCAATTCTAAAAATATCATGCTTAAGAAATGAATGTCGGGTTAATTTTTGATAGTTTTTATCATACAGTAAGTAGCCTTTTGTCTTTCAACAAGGTGAAATTTATTGTGGATATCAGTTGAAATTATTTTTTGGGGAGTGGATTCCGTTTAAATAACGAGAAAATAATGACTGTTTGCGGATGATTATTAAGCAATACTTATGAAGTAACACTTAGGTGATAAAAAACAGATAAAAAAATGGCCTAACATTTGTTAGACCATTTTTAGATTCGTTATTTAAGAACAACAAATACGGTTCTTATTAATTATTAACTTATGCTAGTAATTCTTTAGCATTGTTAACGATGTTTTCAACAGTAAAGCCGAACATTTTGAATAACTCTTCAGCAGGCGCTGATTCACCAAATGTTGTCATACCGATGATGCGACCGTTAAGGCCTACATACTTGTACCAGAAGTCAGCAATACCTGCTTCAATAGCGATACGAGCAGTAACATCTGCAGGTAATACGCTTTCACGGTAAGCAGCATCTTGCTTATCAAATAAGTCAGTAGCAGGCATAGAAACTAGACGTACTTGACGACCAGCGGCTGTTAGCTCTGCGTATGCTTCTGCTGCGATACCCACTTCAGAACCTGTTGCAATTAAGATTAGCTCTGGCTTACCAGCACAATCTTTAAGGATGTAACCACCCTTAACGATGTTAGCTACTTGCTCTGCAGTACGATCTTGTTGAGTTAGGTTTTGACGAGAGAAGATTAAAGATGTTGGACCATCTTTACGTTCAATCGCGTATTTCCAAGAAACAGCAGATTCAACTTGGTCACATGGGCGCCATGTGCTCATGTTTGGTGTTAGACGTAGAGATGATACTTGCTCAACTGGTTGGTGAGTTGGACCATCTTCGCCTAGACCGATTGAATCGTGTGTGTACACTTGAATGTTCTGAACTTTCATCAGAGCAGCCATGCGTAGTGCGTTACGTGCGTATTCCATGAACATTAGGAATGTTGCGCCGTAAGGAACGAAACCACCGTGTAGTGCCATACCGTTGATGATTGCAGTCATACCAAATTCACGAACACCGTAGTGAATGTAGTTGCCTGAAGCATCTGTTGGTGTGATTGACTTAGAACCAGACCACATGGTTAGGTTTGAAGGTGCTAGGTCAGCAGAACCGCCCATGAATTCAGGTAATAGTTTACCAAATGCTTCAAGTGCGTTTTGAGAGGCTTTACGTGATGCAATGTTAGCTGGGTTTGCTTGTAGATCAGCAATAACTTTGCTTGTTTCAGCTTCCCAGTTAGCAGGTAGACCACCGTTCATACGACGAGTAAACTCAGACGCTAGCTCAGGGAATGCTGATGTATATGCTGCAAACTTCTCGTTCCAAGATGCTTGCTTCGCTTTACCTGCTTCTTTTGCATCCCACTCAGCATAGATGTCTGCCGGAATTTCAAAAGGACCGTGGTTCCAACCAAGGAATTCACGTGCTGCTTTGATTTCTTCAGCGCCTAGTGGAGCACCGTGACAGTCGTGAGAACCTGCCTTGTTTGGTGAACCAAAACCGATGATTGTCTTACAACAGATCAAAGTAGGTTTAGCTGTTTCAGCTTTTGCTTCTTCAATAGCGGCATTGATTGCTGCTGCATCGTGGCCATCAACGCTACGAATTACGTGCCAGCCGTAAGCTTCAAAGCGCATAGCTGTATCGTCAGCGAACCAACCTTCAACTTCACCATCGATAGAGATGCCGTTGTCATCCCAGAAAGCAACTAGCTTACCAAGACCTAGCGTACCTGCTAGAGAACATGCTTCGTGAGAGATACCTTCCATCATACAACCGTCGCCCATGAAAGCGTAAGTGTTGTGGTTTACGATATCATGACCTTCACGGTTGAATTGTGCAGCCATTGCTTTTTCAGCAAGCGCCATACCAACAGCGTTAGTAATACCTTGGCCTAGAGGACCTGTGGTTGTTTCAACACCTGGTGCGTAACCGTATTCTGGGTGACCTGGTGTTTTTGAATGCAGTTGACGGAAGTTTTTAAGATCGTCAATTGATAGGTCATAACCTGTTAGGTGAAGTAGAGAGTAAATAAGCATAGAGCCGTGGCCGTTTGATAATACAAAACGGTCGCGATCTGCCCATTTAGGGTCTTGTGGGTTATGGTCCATATGACCACGCCAAAGAACTTCTGCGATATCAGCCATACCCATAGGTGCGCCTGGGTGACCTGAATTTGCTTGTTGTACGCCGTCCATGCTTAGAGCACGAATAGCGTTAGCTAACATTTTATGTTCCATAGTGTTTCCACCAAAATATTAAGTAAATTTAAATTAAGAAAGCGGCTCTAAGAGCCGCTTTTTGAAATAGTGCTTAGCGATTAAAGACGATCTGCGATCATTGTCTCTAGTTTGCCTTGGTCTACTGCGAAGTTACGAATACCTTCAGCTAGTTTCTCAACTGCCATTGCTTCTTGGTTGTGATCCCATAGGAATTCAGCGTGAGTCATAGCAGCAGGACGTGCTTTTAGCTCTGTTGCTGGAAGTAGTTTCTGCTCAACAACACCAGTTGCATCTTCAAGTTCTTGAAGAAGTTGTGGGCTGATAGTTAGACGGTCACAACCTGCTAGCTCTAGAATCTCACCAATGCTACGGAAGCTTGCGCCCATAACTACTGTATTGTAACCGTGTTCTTTGTAGTAGTTGTAGATATTAGTTACAGAGATAACGCCTGGATCTTCTTGCGCTTCAAAACTACGGCCTTCTTTCGCTTTATACCAATCCATAATACGACCAACGAATGGTGAAATTAGGAATACGCCAGCTTCAGCACATGCACGTGCTTGAGCGAAAGAGAATAGAAGTGTTAGGTTACAGTTGATGCCTTCTTTTTCAAGAATCTCAGCTGCACGAATACCTTCCCAAGTAGACGCTAGTTTAATCAAAATACGATCGTTGCTGATGCCAGCATCGTTGTAAAGTTTGATTAGGTGACGTGCTTTAATTACGCTGCCTTCAGTATCGAAAGAAAGACGTGCGTCAACTTCAGTTGAGATACGACCAGGAACAACGTTTAAGATTTCTTTACCAATGTTTACTGCAAGCATGTCGCAAGTATCTTGGATTTGCTGTGCTTTATCATTGCTTTGTGCTTTTGCATAAGCAATAGATTGGTCAATTAAAGGAGCGTACTCAGCAATTTGTGCCGCTTTTAAGATCAATGATGGATTTGTTGTAGCATCTTCAGGCTGGTATTTGCTGATATCTTTGATATCACCAGTGTCAGCAACAACAGTAGTTAGTGCGCGTAGTTGTTCTAATTTTGTGCTCATATCTATCGACCTTATGTATAGGGCTTATGTCATGATGGCATTAGTTATAGCCTTAAATGGCACCATGTTCAAAAGAATTAATACTTACTCTAAGTACATTAATGATGACTATTAACCCACAGAGTGAGCATATGGAATGCACTGGAGCATTTGATGGATTGATAATTGTCTTTTTTGGCTTTTTTGTCAATTTAAAATGGGAATAAATCATATTCAGATCGCAATAAAAGCAGTTTCAAATTTTATTTAGGCTTTTGTTATGAACTATATGTGCTTTTTTACTTTTCATGAGTCGAACATTTGATCTGGTTATTGATCATTTGCGCGCGATAGTAATGATGTATAAGTTAATTGTTTATTAAATAAGGCGGAATAAATGTTACATAATAGCAATCAAAAAAAATATGACTAACTGCATTTAAAGTCTTTTTTCACCATCCTCTACCGTGAATTTTTGAAAAGGACGATAGATGGGGTAATACGTTTTAAACCTTATTCACTTAATAATGGGTTGGTATTGGCTTTACTAATGTAGGGGGAGTTAAGTGACAATAGCGAAGGTAGGCTAAATAGCAGATATAAAAAATGCCGACCTTAGCCTAATGCATGTGAATTAAGATAATTTACGCTTCCTTGAAGGCCTAGTCGCATAGCGACTAGGCCTTTTCTTTACTGCCCTTGGATAACTTCTTTCCTGCCTTTCTGGTAGTACAAAGCTTTCTGCCAT
>NZ_PYLV01000016.1:0-96910 GCF_003025475.1 Photobacterium sp. NCIMB 13483 | reverse complement strand
AATACATTATCCGATATTACAACCAAGTCAGGCCCCATCAATATAACGGTGGTTTGACACCGAATGAATCAGAACGCCGATTTAATAATGAATACAAATCAGTGGCCAATTTTACTTGACCACTTCATCTGGCGATGTTGAACCTATAGTAATAGAAGCGCCCTTTTTCATCGACTTATAGTGAGAAAGCATTTTCTTTTCGATAGGTTTAACAAATAAAACGTTATCTTTTTTGAGTAATACAACAGATTGATTACCAATATTTCTATAGCCATCATATTCAAATTTACCCTGTTCATCTTTATATAATTGATGCTCAAGGATCGTGTTAATTTTCTCTTTATCTTGATTTCGCTTATCAATAAACTGACTAACAGGATCGTGTGATTGAATATGTTCTCCATTGAGCTTTATATTAAGATTAAGCATTTCGGCTGATTGCTTTATTTGTTCCTTAAACTCATTAGAGCCATTAATAGTCAGATTATTACCATATTTGATAATAGCCATTTCCAATAGTTGCTTATGTGCTTGCAGCCCCTCAGATTTTGTCGTGAGTTGTTTACCGTTATCTAATATCGTATTCGAGCCAACCTGATAATGCAGAATGCCCTGCTTATCAACATTAATATTATCAAATTGAGTCACACGTTTATCTTTATCACCCGATAAACCATTTCGCATTATTTGATGATTGGCTTTCGCCCTTAATCGTTTTAATGCTTCCTCATTGCCGTTTGCCGCTTCATAACAAAGGTACTGTTGGAACGTCATATTTCCGTATTGGTTATATATTGATTTACGCGCCTTTGCGTATTCCGTCGTAATCACACTAGATACAGCTTTATTTTTTGCAGCGAGTCGTTGGTAAGAATTAAATTTTTGAGTAGACGTTAAAATCGTATTCTCTTTTATTTTAGAACGACGATAGGCATTCTCTGCCTTTGCTATCTCTCGTTGCTGAAAAACATCAAGACGCAGTGAATCTAATGATGATTCTTTTTTTTGAGTCCGTTCACCTTTAAATTCTTCATATTTAGCAAACAATGGATCTTTGTTTGTTTTCTTTAATTGTTTTGATTGTGTCTTTTTCTTATTAGCCGAAGGTTTAAACTCTCCAATATTACGTTGCAATTTAGTATAGGAGAAATCACGTGATATTGATGATGCTTTTATAGCAGCTCCATTGTCATTATTTAAAATAACTAGTCCACGCCCAGATTGTTTTAGTTCTAAGCCTGACTCATTAAAAAATGAATGCAGTTGTTCCCAAGAGTTTAAGTTTGGTAATAACTCCGTTAATTGTGGTTTTAAATTATCTTGACACCAAGAATGTAAACTTTGCTTACCTGAGTGATGATCCATACTATAGTTGTTTGGTTCTTTATACTCTCTACGATAATCCATTTGTAAATCATGTTTTATTTCGAGTTCATCTCGAACCTTTGCCGCATGTTTGAAATAGTTATAAGGATTAATCATTTTTTGATTTTCTGGATCAATTCTACTAATTGCCATATGCAAATGATAATTTTCAGTATTTGAATGAGCTACACTAATTCTATGATGTTTACCTAAACCTATAGAGTCAGCTATATTCTGCTCTATATCATTCATCTGCTCACGATTTGGTACTTCATTTTCAGGAAAGGAAATAACAAAATGCATTGTTTTATCCAACTTGGTACGATTATTCATCCCTTGAATTAAATTCATTTCAATAAGAGCAAAATCAATATCATCATTAATACAATTAGAAATGGAAATGTAATCAACTTTACTTCCATCATTTTGAGTATCGAGCATATAGCTAACTAAATTATTCAGAGATCTAGTAGATTTCTTTGATTTAATCTCTTTAATTATCATGATTAACTTACCATTTTCTTTAACTTTTCTGATGTATATTTTAAATTATCTTGAATTAATTGAACCTGTTCAGGTGTATAATTAGAAGATTCATGTAAAGTAATTCTGAACAAATTACCAAGCCTTGCTAAATCGGCACTTACTTTTAATAAAGATAAAACTAAGTCATTATCAAATTTAGTGGCTATTTTTTTATTAAGTGAAGTTGAGCGTATATAATCAGACAGACTCCTTGCAGACGATCTATCTGCTAATAACTGTAGTTTTATTTTTTCATCTTCTGACACTCTAATGTTTATTATTTCAGTTTTCATGATTCACCTTATGAGCAATTTATTGCGAATAACAAAAGACGGTAGTCGCAGCTTCGCAGAACAAAGAGTATTTGGGGATAGTGAGCTTGCTCACGTATGCACAAATACATTTCTTGCCATTGTTATATACCCGATTTAACAGTAAAAAAAGCTGTTCCGTTTAATTCCAGTTAGTTCCGTTTAATTCCGCTTATTTCCAATTAGTAGGTGTTTTTCAACTGTAAGCTCCGCTAATTTCCGCCTAATTCCGCTTATTTCCAGTAAAGGTACGGTATGACAAAAAAAAGAAGAATTGGCCTTGTCAATTTCAGGCAATACAAAGATGAAATAAAAGAAATGTATGATAAAGGGTTTCCAATAATTCATATTTTTGAAAGTTTCTCTGACAAGGTAGGTGTAAAGAAAACACAATTCTATGAATTAATGAATAAAGAAATAATTAAAAAAAATAAGCCAACAAATATCGAACCTAAAGTTAAATCCATTCAACATAAAAACCAACAACGAAATAATATTGATTCTAAATTGGATAATACAGATCCATTTAGAAAAAAAATAAAACCCATTCATAACCCAACAATGACTGACGAACGCCGAAAAGAACTTTTCTAAACATAAATTAACGATAAGGATTTACATCATGAGTAATATACATTTCTTTTTACAAGGTAAAGGTGGTGTGGGTAAAACTCTAATTAGTAGCTTTACTACTCAATATTTAAAATCAATCAGTAAAGATGTATTGTGTATTGATACTGATTCAGTTAATCATACCTTTTCACAATATAAGTCATTTAAGGTTATTGAATATAATATCTATAATCCTGAAAGCTCATTTCTTGATGAAACCGTTATTGAACAAATGGCCGAATTTGTTTATGAATCAAATAACGAAAACATTATCATTGATAATGGTGCTAGTTCTTTTATGCCGTTAATGAAATATCTAACTGATAACGAAATAATAGATGCACTTAATGAGGCTGGACATAATATATATATTCATACTGTTATTACTGGTGGTCAAGGTCTTGAAGATACCGCAGCAGGCTTGCAGTCAATATTAGAAAACTTTCAATCAACCTCTGTAATTGTTTGGCTAAATTACAAATTTGGTGACATTTTAATGAATAATAAAAAATTCAATGACTGGTCACTATACAAAAATAATAGTGATGCTATATCAGGGATAATCCCCATTGATTTTAATACCAGCCAGTTATTTCAAAACGATTTAGAATTAATGCTAGGAGCGAAACATACCTTTGATGAAGCAATGACAAGCTCAAAGTTATTTAGTCGCAACAGACTAAAACAAATGAAAGAACAAATATTCCAATCAATAGAAGATACCGAATTATCTTGCTTTACTTCTAATGGTGAACAAGATGATTGATAAAGAAGATTTATCTATAAATGATGCCGAATACGCTAAAATAATTTCAGATATACTTGCCGCTAAATATGGCGTTATTGCTTGTGAAGAACCCATTCTTCATACTGCCGTTGCTAACGCTGCCGCTCTTAATTTTCTGACTATTGAACTTAGAAAGTACTTTACTCAACAGCAATACAAAGTTAGTGAACAATATAGTGAAATAAATACTCATGTAGAAAATACATTAATGTTTTTTGAAAAAAACATGACGGCTATCATAAGAAAAAACACATCTGAATTACAGGCTGAATTAATTAATGAGCATTCGAAAATCACACGCAGACAAATAGCTCAAATTAAAAACATCATAGAAAATGACCTACCTAATGCATTTAATAACGGTATTAGTTGTCATGAATCAGAAACAACTAAAAAAGACTGGCCTCTTTTTTTTAGTGCTGGAACGTTTTGTATTTCAGTATTAAGCCTCCTCCTTATTATTTTTCACATGATCTAATTAACCTTTAAATATTAATTACGGCTTATACACATACCCACAGGGTCGCTGCGATGGCTTTAATGTCTTCACTCCCCTATGGATATGTGCATAAGCCCCCTTCAGGATGATCGTATTAATGCCAGAATCAAAACAAAGAGCAATAAAATCACTTAACTCTCATTTAGAACGAACAGGAATACTCGCATTATTAAATGACGATACGGTTATTGAGATAATGCTAAACAGTGACGGCTGGCTATGGGTTGAAGCCTTTGGTAAGCCAATGTACAAACATTGTATGATCACACCTGACGATGCCAATATTATTATTCGTTCCATCGCTCATTATCACAATGAATTAATTGATAAAGAATGCCCTGTTTTAGAATGCGAATTACCTACTGATGGTAGCCGCTTTGAAGGGATTGTTCCTCCCCTTACCGCACAAACATCTTTTACTATTCGTAAGAAAGCTACAAAAGTTTTTACTATGGATGATTATGTCCAAGGTGGAACGATGACTCAACATCAATACGAAATCATACAAGCAGCTATCGCTAACCGACAAAATATATTGATTGTGGGCGGAACAGGCTCAGGAAAAACCACACTGACCAATGCCGTTATTGATTCAATGGTAAAATATAATTCTGATGATCGGATCATCATTATTGAGGACACTAATGAAATACAATGTACCGCTGAAAATAGCGTCATAATGCGAACATTGGAAAAAGCCAATGTGACGATGGGTAAACTATTAAGGGTTACACTACGTTATCGTCCTGATCGTATTCTCGTTGGTGAAGTTCGAGGTGGAGAAGCCCTCGACCTACTAAAAGCATGGAACACAGGACACCCAGGCGGTGTCGCGACTATCCATGCAAACTCTGCATTACTTGGTCTTGAACGACTTGAGCAATGCATAGAAGAGGTCTCAAGCAACGTTAATAAAAAAGTGATAGCCCAAACAATTAATTTATTAATTTTCATCAAAAAAACACCACAAGGACGAATAATCAAAGAACTTGCATGTGTACGTAGTTATGATGACAATCAATACAATATTGATTACTATTGTGACTAGACTCGATTACATATCAGTAATGTCTACAAAATCTTTTTAATCAGCAAGATAAGTAAGGTTTATATAATGTCAGAAACATTTAAATTACTTCTAAATTTACGCTCTTTACGTGCAGTTAGTCGTGAAATATCACTGGATCAGCTTCAAGAATCACTTGAAAAATTAACACAAGTCGTTAATGAGCGAACTCAAGAAGAAGAACAACTTCATGCTGAAAATAAAGAACGTAATGATAAATTAGAAGCATACCGTGAAATGCTTATCGCTGACGGAATTGATCCAGAAGAGCTATTAGGTTTAATGAGCGCAAAACCTAAAAAGTCAACTCGCCCACCTCGCCCTGCCAAATACAAATATGTTGATGAAGATGGCCAAGAAAAAACATGGACAGGACAAGGCCGCACACCTAAATTTTTAGTTGATAAAAATCTAGAAGACTTTTTGATTTAATCTTAACTAACATTTTAACCCGTTAAGCCTGACGGGTTACACTCCGTAATTTCGTCCTTAATGTATTGTTACTATAGAATTTAAAATCAATGTCTACATAGCGAACAAATAGCAATAAAAACAATCATAATTACTGCACCACCGTTCTTTGTTCTTGATATGAATAAAAGCAACAAAGAGAGTAAAGATACCCCTTTAAAAAAATGCTCTAAACTTTTAAAAAAGCAATACCGCGCCTTTCGATAATTAAATTTCCCCAATATATTCATTAGTAATGATCCCTACCTTATTATAGGGCTAAAAGCCCTACAATTTTTATTGCCAAGTTCAAGGTAAAAGCGGTAATTTCAATCACCTCTTTTTATTCTATCCAATATTTTTCAAATGTTATTTCTCCACCATCCTCTAGCAATCTATCAATTGCTTTATCTCGCATAGATTTATTTATACCTTTCACATAATAAGTAATATATTCATCACCTTGAAGAACTTCAATTTCAGCGCAAAATTTCATAAAATTATAACTCCTTCAATTTTTTAGTAGATACAAGTAACCACTGACAACCAATCAGCAATTTTTCCATTTCATGTTTACCAGCTTTAAAGCTGTTAAGAATTTCATTTTTGTTGGAGTCCTTCGGCGCCAAGGACGAAACCTTGGTCGCTTCAAGATGATTAGTGATTGTTGAGTGGTTAGCTGTTAAGTAAGTCATGGTAGTGAGTCCTTTAGGTTTAAGTTTTCATCTTCGTCATCGCCTGACTGTTCGTACACATACCATCGTTCTAACCCGCAAGGGCGCGAAGCGGCGAAGCCTCCCTTGCGGGTTAGGTTGTGATAGGTGACGATTAAAAGAAGAAAGCGATTGAAGATTGAAACGTCCAAAAGGATGAACAATGACTAACGAGACAGATAAACGCGATTACAAGCACTTATCAGGTAGAAGTGAAAGCTCTAGCTTTGTGAGTTCGACGGTTAGGAGAATAAATGCGGTTAGTGAAATATAACCTGGTAAAAATTTGTCCTCGCTTGCGAGGAAGAACAAATTTTATCCAGGCTTATATTGAATGTTATTTCTTAGCCCTGATCGTTACCTTTGGTGAAGACCGCTTACTGGCTGAGTTTCACTAGTGAAATAGGACATGGTTGCCTCGGCGGGGTGCTGCAAATCATTAATGTTTATTTATTGGTTCATCACGTACTGCAGCTGTTTTTAATTTTTCCAGCTCACAAATAGCATTATTAATGGCCGCTTTCACGTCCATCGTTTGACCTTTTTTATCTTCGTGTAATTGAGCAACTCTACAATTGATGTAAGTAACTACTCTACCCTATTATGATTATACAAACGTATAACCTTTACGGTAATTTTTCAGAAAACCTTTTGCATGTAAATCAGCAAACACATTGGTAATGACGCTTGGACTGATGAAAAGTTTCCAGTTTGAGATTACAACCCCCATTGTAAATATTGATTACAATGGGGGTTGTAATCGATACAAATACTTTTAATGAAATAAACTAAGATTAATTTAATGTTGTTTGCCCTTTGGTGACGGTTGCTAGCTAAGTTTTACCTGTAAGATAGATAGGTTACTCCGAATGGATGTTATAACATTTTCAGAAGAGGTTGGGCTGGTATGTTTTCGTATTTTAAATCCATCGAGGGCGACAATGAGCTTTTTGGTAATAGTATGATCTGACTCGATACCATTATTAAAATATTTGATTTGTCGCAGTTCAACATCCTCTCGTAATCGCCCTTCCTTACTTCAAACTGGCAATCGTATTAGCATAAGATAAAGCTTATCTGTATTTAACGTTTTAAGCTGATATCAATACTGTAATATTTTAGGCAGCACCAAAGAAACAGATAAACGGCTTTTTTATTACGCTTTGGCGAAAAATAGAAATCTAGTGTTTCACCTTGTTTATTAATAGCGTGATACAGATAAAACCATTTTCCTTTCACTTTGACGTATGTTTCATTGAGCTGTTACGAAGATTCTATCGTGATGAACTAATGACAACGTAACTTATTACGTAATGACGGGGCAAAGTATTTCTATTTAAATTCAATATTGATTATTGAGGCGTGCCCCCAGACCAATCGAGTCAGCCATATTTTCGGAACCACACTAATACTGTAAAACAACCTTATTTAGGATAGGTCAACTTCAATAGAAAAGGGTTGGTATTACTGCCAATCCTTTTCTATTTTCTGGATGGTTATTCGCCATCAGACTACGACAACATTAACTCCTTGCTGACGTAATGACTCAAGAGTCGATTGATCGGCCCCCTCATCAGTAATCAAAGTGTCTAACTTAGATGTACAAGCAAGTAATTTTCCACCGTACTTACCTACCTTACTACTATCAATTAGCGCAACAATACGATCGCCATATTCTAGAAGCTTCTTCTCTGCCATATACACCAATAAATCAGATGTATGGATACCAGCTGCCGTTACACCTGTTCCGGTAAAGAACACAAAGCGGCTCTTGTGGTCGTCTGCGGCTTCTTCATCGGGTGAAATAGTGATCTGGCGTTCAGGCAGATATTGACCACCCAAAATAATGATGCTCTGATGATCTTGGCTGATCAATTGGTAGGCCAGTGGCATAAAGTTAGTCACAACTTGAACATCTCTGTGGAGAAGGTGCTCCCCCATCAGAAAGGTGGTATTACTGCCACTAACGATAATACTATCGTGCTCCTCACACATATCTGCCGCTACTTTGGCAATCCGTTGTTTGGCTGCGTAGCACTCAATATCTTTTTCTTCAGGAATAAAGCTACTTGGAACGTGCGTTATAACCAATGGAATATCATGATTGATCACTTCTGCACCATTACGAATCTTCTTTAGCTTACCTTCTTCTGCCAGTTTAGTGATGTCTCTACGAGCTGTTGATAATGAGATATCTAACATTTTCATATAGTCATTTGTCGTAATAAAAGTGTGACTGTTTAAATGGTCAAGCAAGCTTCTATGACGTTGAGCTTCATTCATTCTTCATGCCTTTAATTTGTTTTGACTTATTTTGACGCACTATGAACTTTTGGGCAAATAAAATCTAATCATGACCAATTTTGACCTTCAATGACGCATTTATTGTAATAAAACGCTTATTTTGGTCACAAAAAAGTCAAAAATGACTTTACATGACCGTAATTGATCGTTTATGGTCATTTTACGTCACAAGAAGTCACTGAAGGCCAAAATGAAGTATCAAGCAGTCATTATTGATTTAGATGGAACATTGTTAAGAGATGATGAGCAAATCTGCTCAAATAATAAAGAAGCTATCACGCTTGCTGTAAAGAGTGGTTATAGCGTCAGTCTCGCAAGTGGTCGACCGCATCAGTTAATGATGCCTTATGTCAAAAAACTTGGTTTGTCTTTACCTATCATCTGCTGTAACGGTGCATACCTTTTTGACCCAATCACCCAGAACATAATGAACCCCCAAGTTTTGGATCGTGATTTCCTTATTGATTTAGTGAGCTTGCTAAATGAAGGACACTTTGCTTTCACTATTTATTCAAGTCGTGGCGTGTTTACTCAAAAAGCGTCAAAGCATACGGAAGACTTGATCAAAAAAGCAGAAGTCATCAACGCAGACATATCAATTCAAGTCATCCCTGCTATCAGTGAACTGCTTGAACAGACAGGAGAGGTATACAAAGTTCTTGTTTCAAGCTCGGACAAAGTCGCTTTGAATCAATTAAGGGATGCTTTGCAAATTCATTGCCAAGCTGATTTATCTGCACCAACAAAACTCGACATTACATCAACGTCAGCCACGAAAGGTCATGCATTAACTCAGTGGCTAAAACAACAAAATATATCCGCTCAAAATACCATAGCTTTTGGAGATGGGGACAACGATGCCTTTATGTTCCGACTCGTCGGAGAGCCTGTTGCTATGGATAACGCTAGCCCTTCCTTAAAAGGGTTAGCAAACCTTATTGTCACTAATAACAACGGTTGTGGAATTGGCCAGTATCTTCGCCTCATGGTTCAAGAAGGTCAGAAAACATACCAACATTCTTTTAATTATTAAGGAAATACCATGAAAAAAGTAAAAATTGCAGCAGGTCTAGCTCACGTAGATTACGGGCACATTGCTGATGTAGTGAAAGAAGTCTCTGACGCTGGGGCTGACTACATTCACTGTGATGCTGCAGATATGCATGACCTGAAAAATCTGCAATTAATGGGTGGACATCAAATCGTTGAAGGTATTCGTCCTTACACTGAAAAGCCAATTGAAGTTCATGCTTACTTCAAAGATTGCGACAAATTATTTATCGATAAAATTGCAGCTGCAGGTGCAAACATGCTGATTCTACCAGCAGAGCATTTTATCGGGGCTCCTCTGTGTTACATCATTAAATACTGTCAAAACTACGGAATGAAATTTGGCTTAACGGTTGGTGCATTAACCCCAGTGTCATTCGTTAAAGAATCTATCTACTACTTAGATCGTTTACACATTGTTATTCACGGTATTACTGATGGCGATGATGAGTGGTTATGGCGTAAATCAGCGATTGCAATGATCCGTGAAGCACGTGAACTCATTAACGAACGTAACCCTAACTGTGAACTATGTGTTGATGGTGGTATCCGTAACCACAATATCGAAGAGCTGCTTAATGAAGACATCGACGTAATGGTTGCCTCTACCAATATATTTGGTCACAAAGATGGCATTACTGCTGGTGTTCGTGATTTCCGCGCTGCAATTGACCAACTCGAAGACAAAGCAGAAGTGAAATAAGAAGAAGCTGAAACAGCTTAACTTTGTCACTTGGCGTAACAGTGATTTATATCGTTGTCGCGCTCAAATCTAATAACGGTGTCGAGCTTCCCCCTTAGTTATGCTCGAGCTTGGCACCACTACCTAGGATTAATTCATGACACAATTTCAATATTATCAGCCGACAAAATTGACATTTGGTGCGGGAGAAATTCAAAAGATTGGGCAGCTTGTTGCTCAATATGGCAAACGATGCCTAGTGGTCAGTGAGCCAATTTTTGATGCTGTGAAACCTGCCTATGATTGTATTTTTGCTTTGTTAGTAGAGCAGGGAATTGAAGTAACACATTTTGATGGTGTGGTACCAAACCCACCAACCACTGTTGTGGAACTTGGCCGCCAAATAGCGGTTTCGGCAAATTGTGATGTGGTGTTAGCAATTGGTGGTGGCTCTTCGATTGATACAGCAAAAATCATTTCTGCGGCTATCAAAGCAGAGTCTTTGGACTGGGCATATTGGTTCGCAACCTATGACTCACCGTTTGGAGACATTCAAGATTTACCCGCTCAAGTTGTTCCTTTGATCGCAGTACCGACAACGTCTGGTACAGGATCACAAGTAACACAAGCGGCAGTGATTACAGACATAGAACAGCACGCAAAACTGACCTTGTTTCATCCGGAGTTCTTTCCTTGCGAAGCGCTGATTGACCCAGAGTTAATGTTAACACTACCACCTCGTATGACTGCAATGACGGGTTTTGATGCTTTTTCTCATGCGTTTGAATCATTCACTGGCACACGTCCATCTCCTTTTGTGGATGCAATGGCGTTAGAAGCCATGAAGCTGGTAGTTGAAAACTTGCCAAATGTTATAGACAACGGAGCAGATTTAGTTGGCCGTTGTGAATTAGCAAAAGCCGACACATTAGGAGGTATTTCACTAGCAAATGGTGGGGCTGGAGCGCCTCATCCTCTTGGAGAGATTTTAGGTAGTAGTAAAACGAACTTACCACATGGTTTAACACTCGCGGTTGTTTATCCAGCGTATGTGCAACTTCAGTGGCGAAAACAGCCGGAGCGCTTTGCGCAAGTAGCTGAGCTCTTTGGTGCTGTGGGAAGCATTGAAGAAAAAGCTCAATCATTGGCTGCACTTATTGTGAAGTTTCTTGAGCGAATTGGCCTCGAGTCGAATTTAACTCAAGTAGGGGTAAATCAAGAAGATGTTCTTAAGCTAGAGCCTGCTTTCTGCTTTGATTTACCGCTGACTAGCGGTGATGAAATGAAAGAAATATTACACGCTAGTTTGGTTTAGAGCCTCTGAGTTTAAAAATAAATTAATAAAGAAAATGGAGACGAGACCATGGAAAAAAGCATCACTACTTCGAATAACACAGCACTGAAATTGGAAAGAGAGGAATTCATTGCCAGTGATGTTCAAGCATTGATTTTTGATTTCGATGGACTTCTCGTAGATACCGAGACTTGTATGTTTAAAGCTTGGGAAGCTTTGTTAAAAACCTATGATGTTGAAGTATCGCCTCTTCAGGTTGCTGGTCTAGTTGGGAGCTCAGTACCAGCAACTTCTCTCTATCAATTATTTAATCAAGCATCTCATCAAGCATTGTCGAATTATGACATTCGCCAACTTGTTGAGGAGAAAGCATATCGCTTGATTGAAACTATTTCTGAGCGCGAAGGTGTTCGTCAATACCTTGAGTTTGCAAAGTCAAAAAATTGGAAAATTGCACTAGCAACAAGCTCTGAATTTAAGCATTACCATCCAATTTTATCTCGATTAAATCTCACCCACTTCTTTGATTGTTTTGTCGGTGCAGAAGACATTGTCCCAGCAAAACGTAAACCTCAACCAGATGTATATTTAGCCGCCTTAAATCAATTAGGTGTTTCTGCCCATCAAGCCATCGCATTTGAAGACTCTCCTCCTGGTGTTCAGGCGGCTCGATCGGCAGGAATACCAACAGTAGCGGTAACTAACTTGCTCACTTGTCACCTCGATGTCTCGTTAGCCAACGTGGTGATGAGTTCTATGAATGACCAAACCTTACCGCAATTGCTTAATCAACTTATGAGAAATGAAGATGAATAAATTAGAACAATTGAAAAAGTACACTACCGTTGTTGCGGATACCGGTGACATTGATGCGATTGCGGCTTTTCAACCTCAAGATGCCACCACTAACCCTTCTTTGGTGCTAAAAGCGGCTGAGATACCTCAATACGATCACTTGATTGCTGATGCAGTGACGTGGGCAAAATCTAAAAGCGATGATAAGTCTCAGCAATTAATTGATGCTGGAGACAAGTTGGCAGTCAATATTGGCCTAGAGATTTTAAAAACGGTGCCGGGACGTATCTCTACAGAAGTGGATGCTCGCATGTCATTTGACAAAGAAGCAAGCCTAGCAAAGGCACGCAAACTGATTGCGATGTACAACGAGGCCGGTATTAATAACGAGCGCATTTTAATCAAACTGGCTTCCACTTGGGAAGGTATTAAAGCTGCTGAAGTGTTAGAGAAAGAAGGCATCAATTGTAATTTGACATTGTTGTTTAATTTCGCTCAAGCAAAAGCGTGTGCAGAAGCTGGTGCTTTCTTAATTTCCCCTTTTGTAGGGCGAATTCTTGATTGGTACAAAACCAATACAGAGAAAAAAGAGTACTTACCTAATGAAGACCCAGGTGTCGTTTCAGTATCAGATATCTACAACTACTACAAAGACCACGGTTACGAGACAGTCGTCATGGGTGCCAGCTTCCGTAACGCGGAAGAAGTTTTAGCGTTAACAGGGTGTGACCGCCTGACGATTGGTCCAGCAATCTTAGATCAACTAGCCGCCCAAGAAGGCGATGTGCAATGCCTGCTATTTTCAGCGCGTGATGCGATTAAAACTGCACCTGCATCGATGACAGAAGCTGAATTCCGATGGGAAATGAACCAAGACCCAATGGCAACAGAAAAGTTGTCGGAAGGTATTCGCAATTTTGCCGTCGACCAAAGCAAATTGGAAACAATGATCGAAGCGCGCTTGTAGGAGATGCATGATGATTTCACGTTCAAAACTTGCTGATACGATTCGTGTATTAAGTATGGATGCAGTGCAGAAAGCAGGCTCAGGCCACCCAGGGGCTCCAATGGGAATGGCAGATATCGCTGAAGTACTATGGCGAGACTTTCTAAAACACAACCCAACAAATCCGAATTGGACTGACCGAGATAGATTTATTCTATCGAATGGTCATGGTTCGATGTTGATCTACAGCTTGCTGCACCTATCTGGGTACAAGTTGTCGATGAACGATATTAAATCTTTCCGTCAATTACACAGTAAAACCGCAGGTCATCCTGAATATGGTTACGCGCCGGGTATTGAGACAACAACAGGCCCATTAGGACAAGGCATCACTAACGGCGTGGGAATGGCGTTGGCGGAGAAAGTTCTGGGCGAACAATTTAATCGAGATGGTCATAACATCGTAGATCACCATACTTATGTGTTCATGGGTGATGGCTGCATGATGGAAGGGATTTCGCATGAAGCTTGTTCACTCGCGGGAACACTAGGGCTTGGAAAGTTAGTTGCATTTTGGGATGACAATGGCATTTCAATTGATGGCGAAGTTGATGGTTGGTTCTCTGATGATACGCCAAAACGCTTTGAAGCTTATGGCTGGCATGTAATAGCAAATGTTGATGGTCATAATTCTGAAAGTATCCATAAAGCAATTACTGAAGCGAAATCGATAACAGATAGACCTAGCTTGATTTGTTGCAAAACAATCATTGGCTTCGGCTCTCCAAATAAATCAGCAAGCCATGACTGCCACGGTGCTCCGCTAGGAACTGAAGAAGTCGCACTTGTTCGCTCAAACTTGGGGTGGGAGCACCCAGAGTTTGAAATACCACAAGATATTTACAATAAGTGGGATAGAAAAGAGCAAGGCAAGGCTGATGAACTTAATTGGCAAGCTCGTTTTGATACTTACCAACAAGCTTACCCTGAGTTAGCGGCTGAGTTTACACGCCGTAGCCAAAACTTATTACCAGAAAACTGGGAGCAGTATACGCAAGACTTGATTCAGACCTTGCAAGCAAACCCGCAAACGATTGCAACTAGAAAAGCATCTCAAAATACAATTGAAGCGTTTAGTCCGTTACTTCCAGAATTCTTGGGTGGTTCAGCAGATTTGACACCATCAAACCTGACGAATTGGTCGGGTTCAAAATCAATCTCGGCTCAAGATGCCTCTGGTAATTACTTAAGTTACGGCGTACGTGAGTTTGCGATGTCAGCAATGATAAATGGTATCGCACTTCATGGCGGCTTTATTCCTTATGGCGGCACTTTCTTGATGTTCATGGAATACGCTCGAAACGCACTGCGTATGGCGGCATTGATGAAACAACGCAGCATCTTTGTTTATACCCATGACTCAATTGGTTTGGGGGAAGACGGCCCAACACATCAGCCAGTGGAGCAGATCGCATCATTACGTCTGACACCAAACATGAGTACATGGCGCCCTTGTGACCAAGTAGAAACGGCTGTGGCTTGGAAGTCGGCGATCGAACGCTTTGATGGTCCAACATCGTTGATTTTCTCTCGCCAAAATCTTGTGCAGTTTGAACGTGATGAATCGATGTTAGCCAATGTAGCAAAAGGCGGATATATCCTTTCTGATTGTAAAGGTGAACCTGAGTTGATTTTGATTGCTACGGGATCTGAGGTGGCGCTGGCTATGAAAGCAAAAGTGCAATTAGCAAACGTACGCTGCCGAGTAGTTTCGATGCCAGCAACAGATGTGTTTGATGCTCAATCAACTGAATATCAAGAGCAAGTGCTGCCTAGTCATGTCACCGCACGCGTTGCAATAGAAGCCGGCATTCGTGACTACTGGTTCAAATATGTAGGGCTACGAGGTGACATCGTGGGCATGACAAGCTTTGGTGAATCAGCGCCTGCAGAAGAGTTATTTGAAATGTTTGGGTTTACGGTTGAAAACATCGTAGAGAAATCTAAAGCGGTTCTGGAGAGATAGTATGGCAATGACAACGCGTTTTATTGACAACCTCAGCCATGACTGCCTGCGAACTAAGGCTGCGAAAGTAGCTTTAGAGCATGTAATTGATGCGCTAACGCCTTCAAGTGTCATTGGAATTGGTACAGGTGCAACCGTCGAAGTCTTTATACAGTTATTGAAGCAGAGTGGAACGGAGTTTTCTCACTGTGTATCGAGTTCTGAACGTTCGAGTAAGGCGATTGCAGAGGCTGGCTTGAAAGAGTTGGCAATTGCGGAGTGCGACCGTGTCGATTTTTATATTGATGGCATAGATGAGGGTATGGCCGACGGCATTACAGTGAAAGGTGGAGGCGCAGCGTTAGCGCGTGAAAAAGTGCTCGCAACATTAGCAATGAGCTTTATCACTATTGCCGATAGCGGCCGTTTAGTCAATCAACTAGGGCAATTTCCGTTACCAGTGGAGGTACTGCCAGCTGCACAGAAAGCGGTTTTCAACGCTTTACGAAGTTTAGGTGGAGAGCCTGTGCTAAGGGAAGGCTGCTTGACTGATAACGGCAACATAATCCTTGATGTTTCTGGCTTAGATCTTACTGAGCCTAAAAGTCGAGAAAGAGAATTAAATGCGATTGCTGGAGTGGTTGAAAACGGCATCTTTGCGCAGCGTTCAGCAGATTTCATGGCGTTCTCAAATAGCGAAGGAACACATTGGTTATCGAGGATAATGAAACCTCAATAATAAGTCTATTTAAGGCTTACTCAGTAACGATTAATTAGGGACTAAACATGATGGAAAGCAATTTATCACCCCGTTTTCAGGGCTATCTTGACCAACATCACCAAGCGTTCTTGGATGATTTGTCAGGGTTAATTGCTATTCCGTCTGTGCGAGACTTAACCACAAGTGAAGAATGCGCACCATTTGGCCGCTCAATTAGACAGGCTTTCGACTACTTAATTGAACTCGCACAGCGTGAAGGCTTTGAAGTGAGAGATCATCAAGGTTATGCGCTAGATATTTGTTTTGGTCAATGTGAGCAAGAAATAGCAATTTTGCACCACGTTGATGTCGTTGAAGCCGGTGATTTAAATGAATGGAATACACCGCCATTTGAAATGCATAAACAAGGTGATGAGTTATACGGTCGAGGCGTTACAGACAACAAAGGCCCTTTGATGGCAAGTCTGTACATCCTCAAGATGTTTAAAGCACTAGATGTGAAGCTCGATAAAACGATTCGACTCATTATCGGTGGTGCAGAAGAGACAACTTGGGAATGTGTAGAACATTATTTTAAGCACAATCCTCAGCCAGAATATGGTTTTTCCCCTGATGGTGACTTCCCAATCGTCAATGGAGAAAAAGGAATCCTATATGCGTCATTTCAACGAGAACTCCCAACTCTCACTGACGTAGGAAATTGCCAGATAATCAGTATTGAAAGTGAACGTGATAGAACATCTACTTGCTATCAATTAACTGTGTACCTAGCTGGTAAAAAAGCAGCTGAAGTTGCAGCAAGGTTTGCAACTTTTGCCAAAGTAACGCTCGTGGAAAATAAAGCGGGTATTGATAACTCACAAAAGGAGCTGTACTGCGTTGAATTATCGACGCCATGGGAGAAGTCCCGCAATCCGCATAAAGTTGACAACTGTATGGATCAGTTTGTTCTTCAAATGCGAGATGTTGACGGTTTAGATGCTCATTCTCAAAGCTTGATTGAATTATTGGATGGATGCTTTGCGCAAGCAAGCGATGCTTCCAAATTAGGACTCAAGTATCAAGATGATGAAATGGGAATAACAACTTGTTGTATTTCGTCTATTAACCTCGATCAACATAGTTACAACTTAGATTTTGATTTTCGGTTTCCTAAAGGCCTGACTATCGATGAAATTCGTACCCAACTCCAATACTTGTCCCAACAATATGGAGTGAAATTGATTGAACAGCAGTACTTACCTCTATCTTACCTCTCACCCGAAAGTGATCTTATCCAAGTTATGGGAAAAGCTTATTCCGAAGTTACAAGAACGGACGCTCAATGTTTTAGCAAAGGCGCAGCTTCGTATGCGCGAGCATTAAACAATGGCGTTGCATTCGGACCTACTTTTCCTGGTGATGTGACTTGTGTTCATGAGCCCAACGAAAGGCTCAATCTCAAATCATTAAAAAGAGCAATAACAATATACGTAAAAGTTCTCGTGTCACTTTAGGAGTAAATTATGAGAGATAAGGTTCAAGCACTTGCTGGAGGTATGATGGTATCTATCATCGTACTGGTTATCGCAGGTATATTTATTGGTATAGGTGCAGGCATTGTAAATCAAATGTCTGCAACTAACTCTGTTATTTGGGCATTCTTCAAACTGATGTTAGATCTAGGTTTGATGGTGATGCGCAACCTACCTCCATTCTTCGCGATTGGTTTAGCTTTTGCACTCGCTAAATCAGAAAAAGGATGGGCAGCCTTTACCGGTTTTACTGCGTTCATGTGTTTCAATGTAGCTATCGGCTCGATTGCTGCATTTCACGGTTGGACGACTGAAACCACCAGTGTTGCATCTTTGATGGATAATGCTGGTTACGACAAAGTTGCTGCACAAAACTTCAACTCTTTATGGGGAGAATCTCTAGGCATTTTCGCTTATAACATGGGTATCTTCAGTGGTATTCTTGTGGGCTGCATTACGGCTTGGATTCACAACCGTTTTTACAAATTTGAAATGCCTACGTTACTCAGCTTTTTCTCTGGCCCACGCGCGGTAGTGATTTTCACTTACTTTGCTATCATGCCAATTGCTCTCTTCGTTTACTACGCTTGGCCACCAATTGCTGGTGCTTTACAGTCGATAACAACGCTTATTACCAGCTCTGGTATCTTTGGTTCATTCCTTTTCGGTGTGTTTGATAAAGGCTTATTACCATTTGGCTTGCACCATTTGATCGCTTTCCCTATTGAGTACACGCGAGTAGGCGGCGTAATGGAAATTAATGGTGTGGTTTATGAAGGTGTTCGTAACATTATGAATGGCCAATTAAGCTCTCCAGAGGCAACAAGCTACATTACCCATAACTTCACTAGCGGACGTATTCCAATTCAAATTGGTGGTTTAACCGGTGCGGCTTATGCGATGTATGTGACAGCGAAAACACAAAACCGCAAGAAAGTTGCAGCCATCATGGTGCCAGCGGTGTTCACTGCGGCAGTGATTGGTATAACTGAACCTCTAGAGTACACATTTTTATTTGTTCAGCCTTTATTATTCTTTGTCATTCATGTGCCTCTAAATGGTTTAGCTTATGTGATAACTGAAATGATGGGCGTATCTATTCATGGTAATCAGCTATTGTTCATGGTGCCTAACTTACTTCAACCAGAGAAAGTGCATGCATGGGCTCTGATATGGATAGTTCCTCTGTATTTCGTTATTTACTTCTACACCTTTAAGTTCTTTATCTTGAAGTTTGACTCGAAAACTCCGGGTCGTGAAGAAGATAATGGTGATATAGCACTGTACTCTAAAGAAGATTTTAAAAAGAAAAAAAAGCAAACCTCAAAAGACCTGCCTGCTGAAATTATTAAAGCACTAGGCGGTGCCGACAATATTGAAAACGTAGCTAATTGTGCCACTAGACTGCGTGTTTCATTGCATGATGAATCCTTAGCGGCAAGCGATAAAATTTGGAAACAAGAACTTAACGCTATAGGAGTAGTAAGGATGAATAAAGGTATTCAAGTGATATACGGTGCTAATGTCATAACAATAGCCTCTGGTATTAAAGAAGCCTTAGGTATTGATTCCTAACAACGTATTTCCTTATGTAACCCTACAGTTACAAGCTTTATAACTCATGATTTTTCCTGTGACCCCGCGTCACAGGAAGGGATTCATGCACCTGAAATATGGATATTATAAAAATGAAAACAATAATAAAACATGTGATCACCTTACTTTCTCTATGCATTTCTGGCGTTCTACATGCGAGTGAAAATACAATAGCGGATTGGCCAGAACGAAGCCCTATGGTGTTCTGGGGAGACAGATCTAATGAAGATTGGAGCTATGTTGACGATTTGAAAGAGAGCCAAAAAAGCTTCTCTGAGAAATTAAAGCGTTTAGACATTGATGAAAGCGGTGACTGGAAAGTTTCTTTTAGTGGTAATGTAAAAGTGGCTCTCGATAACCGTTGGAACCATATGTACGATGGCGAAAATCGTAAAAAAAATGAGCTTCGGACTCGTATGCAGTTTGCGACAGATGTAACGTATCAAGATTGGATGCGCCTATTCGGTGAGATTCGCACTAACTACACTAATCTAGATAATCCTGGGCCAGTGGATGATGCTGGTACGGATTTCCAACAATTGTTCGCAGAATTTAAGTTCCTTGACGATGGCCAACAATATTTAAGTACACGACTTGGTCGTCAAGAAATTTACTTAAATGAATGGCAAATGATGAACCGTGAACCAACGCCGGTACAGTCTAGTTGGAATGCTGCAAGCGCGAAGTATAGTGTTTCTGGTATTAATTTTGATGTTTATTACGGTGAAGAAGTCTTCCCGCTCTATAGCGATGGTAGCTTTAGTGGTAATTGGGATGACAAAACTAACGGTAAGAAATCAACAGGTTTATTCGCGAATTGGCAAACAGATCTCGGCACGATGCAAGCTTACGTAATGAGTAATCAGCTGACAAACGAAAGCTTTGTTAATGCTCCTGATGGTGATGTTGATATTCAAGTTTTGGGTATTCATGCTCATGACTTCGTAAGTGAAGGCTTTGGTTACATGTTTGATGGTGTGTACCAATTTGGTGACCATGCAGGTAAAGATATTTCTGCTTATATGGCTTACGTAGACTTGAATTACAATTGGAAGGCAGACCGGAACTATCGTTTAGGTTTGAACCTACACTATGCTTCAGGTTCGGATAAAAATAGCGATAAGGTCAATACCTTTAACCCGCTATGGACCGGTGACCCATTAGGATTCGCACATGATGGGGCATATGGTAATGCCATGCAGGTTGGTTCGTATACCGTCATTGAATATCAGCCAAAGCAGTCAATCATTGCTGGCTTCATGTCGACATGGAGAGCAAACACCGATGATGCAATTTATACGTTAAATCAAGATGTATTGTTTGGTGCTGAATCAGATGAAAAATACGCTTATAGCCAGTTTTATCTGCAATTCCATAACTACATTACAGGTAACTTAAAGTCGGAGGTGAATATGTACTACGCTCTAGACAGCGACTATACCCGTGATGTGGTAGGCAGCTCGAGCGATGATATCTCACGAGTTGAATTTACGCTAATTTACAACTTCTAATCCAGTAGTCATTACTACAAAAACAGTAATGTATTTTAGCTCAACTTGTAAGTTGAGCTGATTTACAAATACGATAACTGACCATAACATTTTCAAAATAGGTTTGGGAAAATGAGAAGTTTCGATAAAATTTCAAGATGATTCTGCTTCGCTGTTTTAGTCATTTGATATTACAACCCCCATTGTAATTAAATTTACAATGGGGGTTGTAATCAAGATTCATGGTTTATTTTATCATTTACGAATTTGATTACTTCTTTGTATAAATCATCATTTAAACCACTTAACTCAATAGTAAGTTTTTTATGATCATCAGTTTCATGGATTTTTGCGTACTTATCTTTTTCAGAAAATATCTGAATATCATTGATTATCCATTTTGATACTTGCTTAGTTTGGATAATATCTAGCATTCTTTTCATAACAGAATGCTGTATTTCATCTATTTCTGAGCTATCAATATCTAATAACATTAATTGTTTAATAAATTGTGACATACTGATGTTGTTAGTTTTTAGATATTTCTCAACCTTCACTAATTTAGAATAAAAGCTATTTGGAATACCTTCAGGATCGGGAAAAACATCAATTAGATTTTGATTAATACTTGCTGCAACAAGACGTTTTCTGCATGTTTCTCTACCTATATTTAATTGTTCTGCTAATTGAATTGCTGACCAATTATTTTTTTCCATAAGGGTCGGATAAACAGCCCCAATTTCTCGATACGATAATTTCTTTTGAGTAAATGTTGATTCTATAAATGCAGTCAAATCATTGTCAGATATTTCATCTGCTTTAAAGACATATAGAGGCAAATCTTTATTACTTAAAATGCATGCCATCCGACGGCGAGAAGATTCAATAATTAAAAATTTACCATCCTTTTCAATTGCGAAGCCTTCAGTATGTACACCGCTTAATTTAATCGACGGTAGGATGTCACGTAAAGATTCAGCAGTTAAGTTCGTTTGATTACGAATATTCAAATGATGAATTACTGTTTTATTTTCAATTTCATTTGCTTTTATAACAACGCGAGTTGCTATAACTTTTGCACCACTTTTAAATATAAGCTCTTTGGTACTTAGTGATGGTAGATTGTTTGTTCTCTGACCAAACCCTGTTCTTTTATGTGATAAGCTCATAGTTAAACAGCCTTATTTGAAATTAGTTTTAATTCGTTCGTAATTTGTTTATAAACAGCACTAACCGAAAGTAACGCTTTATCTAGTTGCTTTGCAGAGCAAACATCCTCAGATTTCACGATATCAAGTACAGTTCTATTTAATTCAGCAGTAGCAACAAAAGCTTCGCTATGTTCAATTGCAGTCGATAATAATATAGATCCCGCAGTGCGTAAGAGCTTGTCAAACACCCTAACTTCACTATTAGATTTATCATTAAAATTGACAGGTAACATTTTTAGCCATTTAATATTTTCACCTTTGCTTGGTAACTCACCTAAAGTTCCAGAAAGTGTTTTTAGGTAGTTCGTTGTAGATGCAAAGTCATATTCACGGGGCGTTACAGGTATCAGAATTGCGTCAGAAGCTTCATTTACAGCCCACAAGATAGGAGAGTTTTGTGGGGGCGTATCTATAAAAATGAAATCATATTCATCTTTATAAACATTCATAATTTCACGTAACTTAGTTAATAGCTTTTGCTGCTCTAATTCATCAGATTGCCAAAAAAGATCAACAAAACGTTCGTCGTCTGGAAAAGCAGGGATCACATCTAAATTGGGTAAATGAGTTTGAAATGGTGCTTTCAATATGAGATCTCTCTGCTCGTATCCAGCGGATAAGTATTGACTAAAAACACCCACTTCTTTGTTTGCAAGAGCCATATCTATAGCTGTCATATATATGGAGTCATCAGACTGAGATCGAACGAGTGATTGGCCTGTTGAACCTTGTGGATCAAGGTCAATGATTAAGCATCGAGCATTCAAATTAATATCAAGTGCAGTCGCCGTCGCTAACGTTGCTGTTGTAGTTGATTTACCGGTTCCGCCTTTATGGTTTTGAACAGCAATCGCAATAGATGAATAATTTTCTTTGTATTTCGGAAATTGCATATACTCACAGAAAGCAGCAACATCAAAGCGGTTATATAACTTAGTTTTACCATTGGTAATAGGTTCACCAATCAAACCTTCTTTTTCTGCTTCATCAATACGAGAGTTAAAAGTAACGCGAGATAAGCCAAACAACTTTTGTAATTCGCCTTTTTTTAAGCTGTGGTTGTAAATTAAGCGATCAACACTATCAACATCTTTATCTGTCACTCTTATTGATTTTTGATTTTCAATAAGCTCTTTTAGTGATTGTTGTTCAACATGCATTTGTCCTGATACACGTTCCAGCGTATTAATAATCATTGCAGGCCCTCCTAATTGATGAGCCATCATTATAATACAAACAAAAAAACAATTAAACCTTAATTGGTTCAATATTCGCATTTAAGGTTTAATTGTGATTAATGCTGCATTTTTCATGGTGTAGATTTAATTAAATGGAACTATGATCTTTTTAAGTATTAGAGGCCTAAAAGCAGAAATTACTTAATTTATGGGATTAAAGCGAAATGACAAAAAAATGATAGGGGATAGGCGAGTTAATGTATAATCAGCGCGGGTGCTCTTGGCTGTCTAGTCTTGAGCAACAAACAGATATGTTTTGTGATAGACCAGATAGATGAAAGCCCCGTTAATTTTAAATCAACGAGGCCGACAAATGACTCTAGACAATTCATATGTTAGTGCCTCTCACTATAGGAGGCAAGTAAAAATGCCAAAAAGAAACTTCCCAACAGGATTACTAATTGTGTGTCTCACATTATTAGTTGCATTGGCACTCGTCAGGGATGACTTGTGTGAAGTCCAGTACCAAGATGGTACTAAACTCTTTAAGGCGGTACTTGCCTACGAAGTGAGATAATCTAGCCTAAATGGTGGGGCAGTAATGCCTCACCATTTCAGGTTTTGTTTGGTTACATTGCCAATGAGCACCCAACCTTCATACTTTCAAATTAGTCTCATTTAACATCAAATCTATTTATGCGTACTGCATAACCTATTAATGACAAGGAGATTCATCGACATCAACAACCCAAACTGGAATATCGTCAATCGTTTGATCAACTTCCCAGCCTGTTTTTTCTAAAATATCGTCAGGAGTGCCGTCAGGTACGGTGAACCAATAGTAATAAGTCATTTCATCACTACTTCCAGTATTTGCATTGAGCTCAGCTCCCATTTCATCCCATTCTTCATCAGTAATTCCTAAATACTGAGACAAAGAACTATCTTGAATTGGCGCTTTTACGAGCTTCTCTATGAAATAGCCTGTTGTTCGTTCTTCTCGCACTACTTTTTTGCAATGAGGACATTCAATAGGTTCTCGACAAGCACCACAAATACCACCATCACCGACACTACTAACTGTAAAAATAGCATTACAAAAAGGGCACTTTTCTGTCATGATTAAAAATCATCCTCAATAAATTAAATTCAGTCTAATTTAATGAACAGCGAGTAAATACAAAAGCTTTTTTTTACTTCCACCAAGAAGCAAAAAGGTTGGAAAAGCCGTCTTTAAGAAAGATTATTTAAGACATGTTATCTCTATGCGTAATAAACTAAATTTACTTAGTTTATTAGCACATTGATTCCCCACCCAAAACTAAATAAAATAGTTAAAAAAAACGCCTGTATAGGTAAGGAATTAAAAAATACTTTCCAATACATTCCTCGCTCTTTTGCTATCTCTGCTTTACCTTGAGGGAAATGAAGACCTATAAATGCAGCAAGAACAGATGCTGGCACTAAAACTAAAAAACTTAAATTTAGATATCCACATACAATTACTACCAATAAAAGAATTGTCCCTAACACTTTTCTAATCTCCTTTGTATTCTATTCATCAGTTTTTCGTACTTTCATCTAAGCACTTATATTTAAAATATTATTAGGTATATTTCACTCGATACCTAGCATTACTTTTCTCTAAAAACAGCTGCATTTAACATATGGTATCTAATGCGATCCGATACGTGGTAACGTCCAAATACAACAAAGGCCGCATAAGCGACCTCTTAAATTGTCAGCATTTAATATTACAAATTTTATGCGCACTATGCTAAACCATTACCAATGTTTCTACGGGAGACAGCAAAAGACACTCTTTTAAATAGGTCAAAAAACTCAGTAATACTAATATCAAACTCTGACATTTTTGGATCTTTACCTTTCTGAGTTAGATTCAAATATGTATCTTTTTCATAATACAGGCATACAGTTAAATTCGTTACTTTAAAACCTAATATCTGGTCACTACTCCCTATGTGCTCGTGTTTTAAAGCATATTCTCTTAAATAAAGTTCATCTGCGTCATCTAGAGCAATTGAACCTGTCCATTCATTTTCTTGAGTCGAAGCTATGATCTTATCCATTTTAAAATCCAAGTATTAAATGTTTATAGCCTAACCATACAACCCAGATAAAACCTAGTCAACTCATTGTTTTTAAAGGAATTATTATAAAGATTCATTACAATAAATCTTTATAATAATTCCTGCTGTTTAAGTACTTTAGACTAATTAAAAAATTACTTTAAACGATTTTAAAGCCATAAATACCAGTCACTCGACACCTAGTATTACTTTTCTACGAAAATAGTCCTATTTAACAGTATCCATCTTATGTGATCCGATATCATAGGTACAAAAAAGGCCGCTATCAATGAGCGACCTCTGAAACAAACTAGATATAGCCATGTTGAATTAACACTGTTATGAAATTAATTACTTCAACAAGTAGATCAATAACTGAAGACAACAGTGAAAATTTATAAATCGATGTCATTACGACCATGAGTATATACCTCCGAATGGTTCGATTATGTGATTAGAAAATACGCTTAAATTACGCAGTTCAGTGTTTATCACGTCATCAAATCAATCCGATATAATCTTCATAATCGTCATAAGACTAAACGCAATTTAATGCATGTGGATGAGATAATCAATATTTAAGATTATTATTCTATTTAACAGTATCTATCTATCACGTACTTCGCGATCAGCGTTCGTGATAATTCCCCTTGAAACAGCTCATTTTATCTAAGAAAGTCACCTTAAATAAGTCTCAATATGATGTTGTTATTTTGTTAATGATGTTACCCGATCCTAAATTATCACTTTGAACTCGATTTGTAGACTAATCACAAAAAAATAGCGATATTCATCAACTTACAACGTCGGTAGTCATTACAGATGTTATGTGAAATGGGTGGGTAAGTTCGTAGAAATAGCCTGATATTTATGAAGTTGGTTATAGCAGGGTCGCTTAGTGATCACATGAGTTAGCCAAAGGGACTAACTCAAAAGTGGACAGAAACGTGTTAGTAGGTTTGTTCTATTTTGGCTGATAGATATTAGGAAAAGTAAGGGTAACGCCGCATTAAGGTGTGAGCAACGCTACCACCAAGTCTTAAACATACCACCGTAAACACGAAACCCAACCTTGAACTGAAAATGCCAAGCGTTGGGAATCACTCTTAAATGCTTTGTTATGCCACTTTACACGTATAATTTTTCTTTTACGATTTTCCGCCAGACTTGATATGATAATTTTACTGCATTTACCGCCTGTTCCATTTCGCCAGACAATTGTCCGTAAGCAGCACTATCACTCCAAGATCCTGCTCGATCACAATTTAATTGTGGAGCAAGACACATTCGATAATTATCTTGAGGCTGAGTATATGGATACATATCAAAGTGTTCATCGACAAAATAAATAAACTCAGTTAGTGCTTCACACAATGATGCAGTCTTTTCACTAATATCCTTGCATACAAAAGAGCTACTTGATGAAGTAGCTTTGACAATAAAGTCACGTATACTTTGATCACTGTTTCTATAAATCGAGTGATCACTTCTTAAATTTGAAAGGATATGATTTAAAGCATCTTCTTCAACAATATCGTTTAGTTGTTCGAAAATTAACTTGTCATGTAGCTCTTTTTTCTCAAGAGCTGCTTTTGATGTGACAGATAGTGCAACTTCATGCAACCCAGTATTTAACAAATGATAAACTAAACCGAGACAGCATAACAAAAAACCCCACAATGTATCGGAATCATTGGTTATTGATAACTCGAGTGTTTTCTCAAAAATCTCATTAATTATTGTAATCCACAAAGGAGTACTCATTAGCGACAAACCACATACCACAATTAACCACGTGATTTTGTTATAAAATTTTGGCTTCAAAGCCTCAATCAGTTTAAGAATAAAATTAAAAAACTTATCCATTACTTACCTAACTAAAATTAAAGTTGCATAACGCTTGCCTAACCGGCGCAAAATAGCAGGCTAAAATTAGCGAAGAATGAGCGCAAGCCAACTGTTTTGCGTCCATTTTGAGCGACTTGTTAAGTGCCCGTTCTTATTCATACCAAGAACTAGTATCTACCTCTAAAGCATTCTCATTTACTGAGATGTTCTCGGGGTTCGTTATACAGGCGTCAACGGAGATATAAAATGGGAAGTCATTTGAGATTTCGCAGAAGTCATCACCTTTCCCGTACTCTTGAGTAATATAAATTGTTCCCTCAACCCCTATCGTGATTCCGTTTTCTTCCAAGTATTCGATTTCCATTGTTTCTGGAGAAACCTGCTCTACTATCACCCTGTGGGCCAAAATAGATAACTCATCAGGGCACGAGTTAATTACAGCATCAAATACTTTATCCTGAATGCCGTACTCTAAGCTTTGTGTAACCATGCTTTCCAATGAATCTAGCTCTTCAATGACTTCCTGAGAGCGTTGAATGATAAACTTCATATCAGTGTAAAACTTTTGAGGGCAAGCTTTGAAGTGCTTAGCAGTGATATGGGTATATTTATTAAAAAAGTTAAACTCTTTCAAATAGTCTTTAATGCTCTGATTAAGATCTTCAATAGTAAGTTGGTCCAGATAAGCATCAGACAAAAAACCTTGTGCGCAAAACTTGAGCTTCTGCCGTCTTGTGACATTAAATTTGTCACTTTCTTTTTCGTACCAACAAGCCTTTTCGACCTCTTTATCTGGGGCACGTCTGTTTAATACTTGCAGAACTAACTCTCTCATAGAAAAAGCAAAATTATGAAAACGCAAAGGGTTTCCATGAGAGCAGTAATTTCTCAAACTACATAAGAACAACTCTCTTTCGAAATCGGTCTTTAACAGTTTCTCAAACTCAATTATGAAAGAGTGATTCAGTAACTTTTTTAACTTCATAGGTTAGATAAAACACCTTAGGGTATTTAACAGTATATTAATAAGCATTCTTACTTTTATGCAAAAACACACGTCTAAAACCCATTAATCATAATCAATTTAATTCATAAATATAATGAACTTGATTGCATTATTTTGTTTCAAAGTGTTTATTGAGAACGTTGAGAGTAAGAAATGTATTAAATAAGCCTGATTAACTACAAATAAAACTAATCCAAAACCACGTTAACGAGGTATGAATGAGTAATAGCACTAAGTAGGAATGGGGCAAATATGAGTTAGCGCAGATCTCGCTGACTCGAAGATGGACAAAAACGTGTTAGGCAATTTGCTTATTTAGGCTAGTAGTATTAAAAGATCAAGGGTAACGCCGCGTTAAGTGGTGAGCAACACTACCACCAAACCTAAATCATTGTGCCGTAAACACTTAAGCTGAAGCAAACCGAAAATGCCAAGCGTTGGGAATCCGTCTTAAACGCTTTGTTAAATTTCATTTTCGTTGATCTGAGCCTTAAACGAATATTGAGGAAAATCTAACATCATGCCTCTTTCGATAGAGTATTTATCAAATATATATTGCTTTACAGCTTCCTCATTACTTCGAGGAATATCGCAGTCAGCGACCATGATATTCTCTTTAGCTTCGAGATCAACAAGGTCAAATATTCCGATTTTTCCAACGAACTTAGATAGAAAAGAAGAAGCTTTAAACTCTGTGTAGTTTGGTGATTTATCGTTAACAAGCAAAACAACGTTTCTATTTGTGCTAAGAAAAACACCATCTATGATATTTCTATGCTTAAAGAACTCGCTATGATAAGCGTAGTAACAGCTTGATGCTTCACTAGACTGAGATTCAAAGTCAATGATGTGCTTTCTACCATAAAGCGTTGAAATTATTTGCTCAGCCTGTGTACCTTGCGCTACACCATTTGCAACAATAAAAAGTAAGCAGAAATCACTCTTTGTATTTTCTTTCTGCGCTTTCAATTGCTTTATTCCGTTACCTATAACTCCTGAGATACGGTTACGATAACCTGTAGTCCCAACGTGCTCAAATATGTCACCTTCAGCTAACTCTTTTTGTTCATGCTGATGTAATGCTTCATCGTCTGATTTTTCCTTCAATTCGATCAAAACGACTTCTTCCTGTTCAATCAGAAAATCAGGTGTTTTTTCGTCAGACTCAGCAATTTTTCGAGCTTCTACAGAGAACTTTTTGAAGTATTCAATGACTTCATTTTCTAAGTTTTTCATCTATGTCCTTTATGAAATTTAACGCCGCACTAAGCGGACTAAAATGGTGGGTTAAAATGTGCAGCGAAGCCTAACCAACTGTTTTAGTTCCGTTTAAGTTCCTTGTTAGGCATTCAGCTACAACTCAACGCATTACTGGCCTTGATAGCATTTCTAAGATGATATTTTCAGATAGATCAGGACATCTAGCTTTTATTGCAATTGCATCAATTGAAATAAAATTATCACATGTTGCCCTAAGCTCTTTTGCAATTAAATATGAATCGCTACCCAGTGAATCGAACAATTTCAATGCAGTTTTATACGTGTCTATCTCTGGCAAGCCAGCGGTATCAAATCCATATTTTTTCATCATATCCAAGGAGAATCTAACAGCGGCACCTTCTTCGAGAAGATGAGTCTGCTTGCCTCCATGCTGATCAAGTAAATGTACCGTTTCATGAGCAAGTTGATAAACAACCATTTTCCAATCGGTTTTTGCATTAAAGCCTAATTCCGCAAACGCCCCGTCTTTGCTCGGTGTATACCTTACATGAGGACCATCCACATCCCATGATGGTTGATAGATTTTTTTTGATTGGTCTCTTGAGCCGAAAAACCTCTCAGCTTCAGCCATAAACTCCATTTGAAGTCGCCAAAGTCCAGGTTCATCGTCTACCGGTTGTGATTTGTTAAAGTCCAATTTAACTCCAATGCCGACTAATTATGCCTAACAGTATATTAATAAGCATTCTTACTTTCGCGCAAAAATATACTCATGAAATACCTTTATCATACTCGATATAATCGTTGTATATTATGAACTTGCTAACACTTTATTACATTTATCGATTTAAAAGAGGGTGTGAAAAGTAAGAAATATATTTAATAAGTCTTATTAAAAACAGAACTAAAGCGATAAAATCACCACGTTTCATTATAACTGTTGATATAGACAGTAAATAAAACTAATCCAAAATCACGTTAATGCGATATGAATGAGTATTTGCTCTGAATGATAATGGGGCAATTCTGAGTTAGCAAAGTGGCTAACTCATAGATGGACAGAAGTTAGTTAGGCCGTTTGCTCTATTTGGGTTGGTAAGTATTAGGAAAGGTATAGGTAACGCCCAATTAAGTAGTGAGCAACGCTACCACCTAACCTAAATCATTGTGCCGTAAACACGAAACCCAACCTTGAACTGAAAATGTCAAGCATTGGGAATCACTCTTAAATTGTTAGCTTTGTTCTTCGATGTCGACTTGAGGTTCTGGAGCTGCCATTAAGACCATTGTATTTTCATCAAAACCTTCAAAACCGAGACGTTCAGCCATGTCATCATAGCCAATGACACCTGCACAGTCTTGCAAGTATTTGTTTAACCCTATATGGACATGGTTGTAAAACTGATGATAGTTCTGATACTTGTACTGCGAAATTGCATGCTCTAGAAACTTGAGTTTCCAATCTGTTGTTAGTTTTTTTAATTTAGAGCTAAAACCTTGATCAACATTCGGGAAAATAGTGTTTAATTCACTGTCTGAGATCTGTGACTTTTTCAGAGCTATACGCTTTGCAATTAGAGCTCTATACATATAACGATGTTCCATCGTATAAGCCCCTGATACTGAACATAATTTTTGTCTAGCAAGCCATTCAGCCTGATACAAACCATATTCACCATAAGTTGCTACGGTTGCTAGATAGCCACGAGCGCCAAATACTGTTTTGTCCGTTGAGCTCAATGTTCTATTGGCAGTCTGATGGCAGACCCCTGTCATTAGATAGCGAATACCAGCCTTGTCATTACCATAAACACAATCAGCTTCCACATGCGAGCCATTGCCAGAAACTAGCTCACGACCTCCTGAGTTTCGACCATAACAGCCCCATGCCTTTCCACTATTTGAGCACTCTACATACGTATGATCGCCAATTTTGATTACTTTGTTAACACCGATTTTGACCCACGCTGGTAATCGGTTTCCCAAATACTCTAGGCTCAGAGCCTTACCTTTCAACATACAGGTTTCCTTCGTTTAACAGAATATTAATAAGCATTCTTACTTTCACGCAAAAACACATTCACATATTTCGTCGATCATATTCCATTTAACGCATAAAGTGGCAAAAATCAGTTACAGGACTTTGATCTATTATTTTAGGTATACCCCAACGAAACCAGCCCACATTACTCTTTAACCCGCATTATTGTATTTAAGAAACCACCTATAATAAACCGATTAAAGAAACCAACTTAAATTAAACCAATAGGTGATGATAATGCTGATTCGGGCCTACCTTCGTGCGTCAACCACAGAACAAGATGCTCAACGGGCAAAAGAAGAACTTAAAGCCTTTGGGGCGAAGTTTGATCATCGTATTGCTGGCTACTACATTGAAAACCAATCTGGAACTAAGTTAGAACGTCCCGAGCTTAATAAGCTAATTGAAGATAGCGAAGACGGTGATGTGTTGTTGATTGAAAAGATGGACCGTTTAACTCGCTTGCCCTGGGGAGAATGGAAAACTTTAAAAGCTCGTATTATGGAAAAAGGGGTAATTATTGTGGTAGCAGATCAGTCCATGACTCATGCCGTGTTCACTTCTGGCGAGCAAAACAGTATTACCTTGGCCTTAACCGAGTTTATGTTGGATTTGGGCGCAGCGATGGCCCGTGATGATTATGAAACTCGTCATAAGCGTCAAGCTCAAGGGATTGCTAAGGCAAAAGTAGAAGGGAAGTATCGAGGTCGCCAACCTAATTTAGTCTTACATTACGATATTTTAGATCAACTCACGTTAGGACGTAGTTATTCGCAGATTCAAGAAAAATTGGGTTGTAGTAGAGCGACGATAGCGAGAGTAGTTAAAGATAGTTAGTGTTGGTGGGGATCTTAAATGGTAGTTGTTTTTAGCGTGAATTGTTGCAACCTTAACAAATATTTAATGTTGTATTTTAATCATGGTTATCGCCAAAATGATATTAAAACAGGCCGTTAATCCCTATTTTTATTTATACCGTGCTCACAAAGTGCGTGATAGATACTGTTAAATACAGCCGTTTTAGAGAAAAAGCACATACTGTGCGTCGGGTGATGAGTGTTTATAGATTTAAAATCGGTTCAATAAACTATTTGATTAATATTGGTTCTCATATATTAAATATAAGCAATAATAGATATTTAATATTATATTTTCATCTAAACAATGTATGACACATGTCGCATATTATTTGCATCCATGCTCTATTATTGTTTTAGGCATATCGCCTAACTGAGGATGTAGTTATGAGTAAGGAAATTCAGAAAATCTCATGCGTAAATTCAGCTGCATTTGTAATGCATTTTGATGTTAAAACACATCTATTTGATCAAGATATATCATTAGGTTCTACAGGTAATTACCCTGTAGGACAAGAACGTACAATTGATCTTTCTACTGTTGATGGTTTAGAGTCTGGAATGAAAGTTTTTGTAGTTGTTCATGCTGTTCTAGGAAAAACTATTAAATATAAAGAAACATTTACATATAAACCAAATAACATGACACAAGCACTTCGTGTCCATGGAACAACATTAAGTTATAGCGTTCAAGAATTGTAATAAATTTTGTGTAAAAATGCCGCCCACTGAGGCGGCATTTTTAATCGTTGTTTTAAAATTTAGTCAAAAAAAAGCCGCTGATTTATCAGCGACCTTTTCGACAGATTAATTACCGATAGTCAGGGTAATTACATACGAGATTTAAAGATATTAACAATCTCAGCAAGGTTTGCTTGACGAGGATTCGTTAAAGAACACGCATCATTTAGGGCATTTTGTGCCATGAATGCGAGTTTATCTTCAGTAACACCCAGGTCAGCTAGACGTTGCTTAGTACCTACCTTCTCAGATAGTGCATCAATAGCTTCAAGTGCTGCGTTAACTGCTTGCTCTTGAGTCATACCTGATACATCAACACCCATTGCTTTTGCAATATCAACAAAACGCTCTGGTACTTGCTTAGCATTGAAGCGTGAAACTTCAGCCAATAGGATTGCGTTACATAAACCATGAGATAGGTTGTAAACACCACCTAATTGGTGTGCCATGGAGTGAACGTAACCTAAAGAAGCATTCGAGAATGCCATACCAGCTAAGTACTCACCGTACTGCATTGCATCACGTGCTTCACGGTCTTGACCGTTATTCACTACTGCTTCTAAGTTGTTAACAATTAACTCAATCGCTTTGATTGCTGATGCATCAGTGATTGGCGTCGCTGCTGTTGAAACATACGCTTCAACTGCGTGAGTTAATGCGTCCATACCTGTCGTTGCAGTTAGGAACTTAGGCATTGCTACCATTAGCTCTGAATCGTTAACTGCGATGATAGGGGTGAAGTGCTTATCAACAACTGGGTATTTAGTTTCATCTTCTTGGTTAGTAATGATAGCAAATACAGTCATTTCTGATGCTGTACCCGCAGTCGTGTTCACTGTTACCAATGGAAGTTGTGGTTTCTTAGAAAGGTGTACACCTTTTGAGTAATCACGGATATGACCACCGTTAGCTGCAACCAATGCGATACCTTTCGCTGTATCGTGAGAAGAACCACCACCGAATGAAATCACGAAGTCTGCTTTGCTTTCAGCAAGAAGAGCTAAACCATCTTCGATGTTTTTCTCAGTTGGGTTTGGTTGAACACCATCAAACACAACGAAATCTAAGTTATGTGTTTTTAGCTCATCTGTTAACTTACTAACAAGACCTACTTCAACCAATACACTATCAGTCACGATAAGTGCTTTTTTCAATTCTTTTGATGCTAGTTCAGCGCCTAGAGATTGAATAGCGTTAGGACCCATTAAGGTTACAGGTGGCATGTAAAATACATTGCTCATAGTAAAGCTCCGATAATTTATTATTAATTTATAGTGACTTATTGCGATATCCATAAGTCTGAATTCGAGTTTACGTTGAGGGATATACTGTAGGAGTGATGTATATCCTTACCGATTTTAGTGTTGCTGTCTGTTTCGATGGAGCTATATTAACAATTACCACAGAGTTAACAATAACTATCAAACTAAAACACTATTACCTATATGTAACAATAAAGGTATTGAATGATTGCTTTGCTTGTTGATACTAGCTAGCGTTCTCTTTAATGAAAAATAAGGAAAGAAGGATTATCTGGAAGTGATTATTTTGATTTAAAGTTTATAGATATATTACTTGAAATTAATTAAAGAATATAAATATCAATTAATTACAAAAAAAACACAACAAAGCAGACTACTTTTAGAGAACGGTAGCACTATGTAAATAGTATTTAAAAGTGGGGGGAAACGTTGTTTTTTCATTTATTGTTGGTAACTGTCTCTATTTCATTGATAAATGTATGACAAATTCAGTTAAAAGCATGTAATAAGATAAAAATACAAGTAATGGATTATATATGGTAATAATTGGAAAGAATTTAGGTCATCACTTGTATCTTAGTATTGCAACGAATCGGATCGTATAAATAGATTTGATGTTAAGACTGAGTTGTTACCGATGGACGAGGAACAAGCAGCCGTAATTATGAAGCGCCAGCACCCACGATCCCTAAACGTACAGTAATGGCAAACCACTACACTTAGTGGAGCTTGGTGAGTGATAGTTGAACCCTTGATACAAGGGCAGTACGACCGCAGAGGAAAGGTGTGAAATAAAGCAGGAAATAGCGGCACAGGATAATCGTTTTACAAGGAATTGGATGCCACAGTAAATATCATATTATCTTAATAAGTTATTAAGATAATATGATATTAAAATATTAATCAGTAATAAACGCCATGAACTCATCATCACTCATTACCGATAGTTTATTGGCCATAAGCCGAACAATATCACTTCTATTTAATGGCTTATCGTCTTCAAGTTGCTGCTTATACGCTAACATATTGTAACGTTTGAACTGATCATCGAGAGTCTTTAGATCTGTTTTGGTTAAAGAAACAGATACAGGCTTGGTTAGTTCTTCTGATTTGCGAGGCTTACCCCGACCTCTACGTTCTGTTTCTGATGGGATCTTTTTCGGCTCGGCCGCATCCACAAATGCTTCTGCACTTTTTAACTTTTCTTGGCTATATTTTAATGACTGACGGCTAAATTTCATTTTCAATTTCCTTGAGCAAGCAACTCATTTCAGCTTTAGCTTTGGTGTCTTTCCATTCATGAATACCCAGCGCTTCTGAAAATGCATCACGGTGCGCTTTACGCTCGGAAATCACCGTGTTGAGTAAGATAAACTCGGGGAACTCTTTTAATAACTGCTTGGCGATAGTTTTTTCTGACTGGCTGTTAGTTGGAGCCATATTGATAAATACCGCGACATTAAGCTCGGGATTGTAATCTCGCGCAGTTTCGACGGTTTCAGCCATGTGCTCTAACAACTCAAGATCAGACAAACTGGCTTTAGTTGGCATTAACATTAAATCAACCGCTAACATTGCTGAGCGCATTTCACGACTATCACGGCCTGCAGCATCAACAATAACATAATCATATTTATCCGCTTCACGTTTGATCTGCTTGGTGACATTGCCATCTAGACGAATACACGGAAACGCATTACTGGTTTCATTTTCTTCTCGACGTTGCGCCCAACGATACAAGGTAGCTTGAGGATCGGCATCAATCAGTAAAATACGATCTGTTTCGCCCTGGTATTTTTCTTTTGAGATAGCAACAGCCAGATTCACTGCTGTGTTACTTTTTCCTACGCCACCTTTCTGATGGCCTAAAAGGATCACCTTTCCCATTTAGCTCTACCTGATAATAAGATAATAAGATAATAAGACAATATTATTAACAATGTAGCTCATTAATACCGCAAGCTATCAGTAAAAAACAATAGGTTTATCAATTATATTTAATTCAAAATCAAATATAATATTATCATAATAAGATAATATTATATTCATTAGTGCGTAAAGAACAGGAGGAATAATAGTGCAGTATCGAAGAGTGGACATTAATAAATAAGTAGAATAAAAAGTAAATATATAAATAAAAATCAAAAACTTAAGTAATAACCAAGAGTATTCAACGCAATATCAATCAGCTTAGCCGTTGCTCTAATATCAAGTCTCATAGTACGATATTTTTCTATTTGTTCGCCTTATCATCGAGTTTTAAGCGCTTTGCTGACCCTTTCGGACATCTTAATATTTACCCTTCCATTTTACGTGCTGCTAACGCTTCTTTGGTACGCATCCGAATAAACTCACGTTCTATTTCACCCGCTAACTCTAAGATAGTGACCATGATCTTGGCTTGCATTGAACTATCGAGCAACATGTTCTGTTTAGCAATATGCACACTGACTTGTTTCTCCATGCATAGACCTAATACTTGTAAGGTGGAACGTGCCATACGGGTGATTTTAGCAAAGATGATCGTATCACCTGCTAATAAACCCTCCAATAAGCTTCCTAAACGCCTATGACGCCATTTCTTAGTACTAGATATGCAATCCTCTTTAAAACTAAGTTCGTCCGTCCTGTGCTGTTTGAGCGCTCTAAAATGCCATGTTTCTGGTTATTGACGTCTTGAGTATCAGCTAAGACACGTGAATAAAATTAATTTCATTGCACCATACGTGATAAGAAAAATTGCAATGATGTTTTGAAAAATGGTTAAGGCTTTTGCTGTCACTGTTAATAAAAGTAAATTATTTCATTAAAATCAATAACTTGTTTTTTTTAAGTGCTTTCTAAAGATAAAATACATCGAAGATGTTGATCTTAGTTGCTTCTATCTTCCGATCTTTTATTACTTATATTACTTATAGTAAGGATCTTTACTTTACTTTAGGGGGGTACTTTTTTAAGTTAAGTTATTGTTTTTAATTCATATAATAACTTAATGTTAAAGTTATTATATGTATAATACGAAGTTATTATATGTATAATACGAAGTTATTTTATGTATGTTTTGAAAGAAATGATAAGTAACTTTAAGTAATTTTATGTATCTTTTGAGAGCTTATTTTAAGTAATTATATGTATCTCCATTTTTTTGACATCGAATTTAGATAAATTAAGTGATTTGATGTATATTACGAACACCTTCAGCTATTTGATGTATATTTTGAAATGGACGTTAATGTAAATAATCAAAATGTGGTAACGTTACCTGATAAGGGATTACATACTAATCTATTGAAATTTAAGTATAATAATGACTTAGATCAAAAAGGTAAGTTATACCGACTATCGAATGATGTGATCACTGGTCTGTTACAGATGGAACCTGATAGTTGGCGTATCTTTGAGCAAATAGCGAAGAAAATTGATATTTATCCACTGAAATTGCTTAACTCTGAGCAGTTTCTTAATGATCTTTCAGAAGGAACAGCAGTGATCCCTGCTAAGTACCGCACGGTAACGTTGCGTGCGAAAGATTACATAAAAGATTATCAACTGGCTGCCAGTACGGGATACCGCGAATTTACGTTAAATGCATTGAGCTTGTTTGATGAGATGCTGACTAATATTTCGTTTTCAGATACCCGAAATTCGGTGATTGATGTTGGCCTGTCTCGCCCTATTAGTGATATTACGTTCCATGTTCAGCTTAACCAAAGTGAAATGACACAGATAAAAACAGTCACTCACCAAATGATCAAACCGAAAGGTTGGACACAGAAAAAAGCGGCAAGTGGAGACGAAAGTAAGCACTGGAGTGCGGCAAGTGTGAGTTTTATTTTGCATGAACGCTTGGCAATGGAAATGCTGTTTTTACAGCGTTATTTCACCCGTTTAGACAGTGCGGTAACTGAAAAACTAACTAAACCTGCCAGTAAGTTATATACCTTACTGCAAATGACGGCATCATCTAAGCCTGTTAGCCTAGAAGGTGGCTGGATGATTTCGTTAGATTTAGAACAGTGTAATAAATTGTCGGCAACCAAATATAAAACGATTACCCAGTTCGCGAATAATTTTAAACTGGCGACTGAGCTAACCAAGAAAACAGAATACGATGTGATTCACTTTAAAGATGAAGCCTCTAAAGTGAAGAAAAAATACGTGCAACTAAACATCGCGTTTTCAAAAAAATCTGCCGGTGATTTAGAGCAGAAAGGGCTTAAGAAAATTACCCGAAAACGCTTACCACCACGACCAAGGGTATTAGTGGGTTCCGATGCTGAAGGCGCATGGGCAAGAAAGTGTATTGCGATTTTAGAAGCCTATGAGAAAGAGCTGAAAACGGTAAAAAGAAAATTAATCAAAGCCGATAGAGAGCGCTTAGTACGTTATAGAAAAATCATTGGTGCTTGATTAGAGAGACACAAAGAAGTGCTGCAAAATCTATTTCTATTGAATTGATTAAGCTTCGATGTTTAATCAAAGAGGTACATGCAGCTAGCAAGGGTTCTTCTGAGGCTAGAAGTATTGCAGGTATAGTTACGACCCTGTAAATAATTCACAAATCACGACTTCAACTATTGCTTTGCTGTGTTGTTATGGCTTTGTTTTTGTAATGCTATTTTATCACTAATCAATTTAAATTCTTCAGCTAGATCGTCATAAATTTTTTTAATTTCGGGGTCTTGCAATGCTTTTTTTTTAAACTGTTCAAAACTAACAAATTGACGTTTCAATATAAAACCCTCATTAACTAAGTAGTACCTTTCGTTCATTTTTAAATGTCATCATGGAAAATTATAATGGTGACATACAAGCAATATAATTAAATTTTAATATATAAAAACAAATTAAAACAATGAGTTATTAGTTTAAATGTCACCATTAGGTTTCGTCATGGTGACATGGAGCTAAATGTCACCATTTTGTCCATTCTTAATCATCATTATTATAAGCTAATATTTTTATTTTTCTTTAATAAACAATTGGTTATTTTGTTTCATGATCTAAATATCACGATTGTGAAAGCTCTTTATTATGTTAAATAAAGATATCAAAGAGTTAAAAAATAAAAATTTTACAACAAAAACAGTTAGTTATTATATTGCCGGCTAATTTGTGTGTTCGTGATGATGACATAGTAATCAAGAGAAATCACCGTGCTCTATTTTCGTTATTATTTCAATTAGTTTATCTTTATTTTCAGATTCTAGAATTTGCAATGGACTTAACCCATTTAAAGCTTTCAAAGGGAGTGACAACCATTTGAGATATAACATCTGATCTTTAAAAATAGCTATAAGTCTAGATTCTATTTCGTGATCTAAGTAATTACTCATTTTTACCTCTAATAATATAATACCGACTGACTTAAATGTACCACTCAAAGTTGATTTTTGCGCAATTACTCAACGTTAAAAATATGTAACCTTCTTTAATTACTAAGCTTTAATAAAAGCTTAATTGTATATACGAGACAAACAAGAGGACAAGTAAAGACGCTAATGGTGTTTTTTTGATGTAATGTTAAATATGTAGACAAATACGGGTATATTGGTGAGGTTTGTGTTGCTTTCGGTACAATTCCACCACGCTCATCTTTAAGCTGTCGAACCCACTTATCCATTGTTGATTTACCGAAATTCATTACTTCAGCAGCTTCTTTTACTAAGTCGTCTTGGTTTAAAACGAGTTACGCGGATTCTAATCGAAATTAGGGTATAAAATTAGGACGTATTCTTTTTCACCTATCCATGTTATGAGATGATGATATCACCTCTGAAGAAGTGGCCAAATTTAATGTGCCACTACAGGTGTTTAATCGTTAATCTATTTATACGAACCCATATATTACAGCTTTATTGTAAACATTCACCGCATACAAAAATACCGTCACGATGGACGGTATTTAACATCAAAGCTATTTATACGCACTGAGATAAAACGATATTCTTAAATGATCCTTTCCCAATAAACACATGTATTAGATTTGCCAAAGATATCTTTACTTGGTTTTTTTCCAATGTTTTTTATCACATTCCCTTCATGTTTTTTCATTAAAAATGATAATTGCTGATGAACATACATAAATGGTCGCTCTGTTTTCTCGTATGCAAATAATGCTTTGATATATTGAGATTGATTATTTTTTGCAATTTCAAGAATTAATTCATGAAAAGAAAATGTTAATTTCATCGATTTTATAGCATTAGTAATTTCATCATCAAAAACTGAAAAATCAAACTCTTCCATAAAAACCTCATTACTTTAATACAGCTAGATACAACAAAGGTCGCCTAAGCGAATTTCAGAAATTCAGATAACTGGTGTAATGTTCAATCTAAGTAGTTATGAACCTACTTTATTATGCTTTAAATTCTTTTCAACTAGTTCATTACTATTATTAAGGATGGAAATCAGATCACTATGAATATTATGAAAAGAAATAGAAGTATCAACACTTTTAAAGTCGATAGGCGAGCCATAACGTAAGTCATGTTTTATGTAATAGTCATTTAATAAATCCACTTCATTTTTTGATTCAGAGTTAAAAAGTTCACTTCCGTACAGTTCATTAATTTCCTTTAATAGTTTTATAAGATCATGTCCAAATTCTTTGCGTAATTTGTCATTATATTGTTCATAGTCTTTCTTCAAAAGAAGATATTTACCAATACATTCAAATCCTTGACATAATAAATGAGCAGATACTAACTTATGCCCATCATAAGCTTTTAGTAATCCAGCTGCTGCAACAAAACTTCGTCCTTTTTCAAACATAGGCATTGTTATATTCACTTCTCACTCCTAAAAATTAGTATTTTATTAGATAATCCTATCCTCTAAATCCAAGATCAAATTTGACGCGATTATTGGTCTTAGACCAATAATTTCACGATTAACAAAGGCCGCCTAAGCGACCTTTCAAATTTGGTACATGTAACGCATCTTATGTAAGATTAGCGCCAATAAGTGGTTCGCTACGTGAAATCTAGCGAACTAGCTCCTGCAAACAATAATTCCAGGCACGTAGCTGCCAGCGTTTCAAATGATAAACGCCACAACCTGTCGCATAGTTCCGCCACATCATCAATCACGCAGTCGCCAACCTACCCAAAAATAATGCTCAGTTTATTTTGCGTTCACGCGCCCTCCGACGAGGCGTGAATGAAAATTAAAATGAGTATGTAATAACGGTTCGTGAGAGCAAGTTGTCGAGCAGTACACTATATTGACTAAGTAATCGTGAGATCTTGTGTTGAAAACTACAAAACGGTGACTCATTATGAAAAATAGATCTTCATCACAGAGTGGATATAAAAGTTAGAGAAGTAAGTAGACTGGGCTTGTCTAACAGATGGAGTATTTAACTTTTATGCTAATGTGATATTTTTAGCATAATTACCAAAGGGTTACAAAATGAAAATGAAATTTTTTATTATAGCTATTACTGCACTGTTTTTAACTGCATGTGATCCAGATGATGGTTTAGCAGGTGCAGTAGGAGAGACAGGTGCAGTAGGAGAGACAGGTGAAGCAGGGATCAACTGTTGGGATTCGAATATGAATCATATTAATGATACAAGTGAAGATATTAATGGCGATGGCGTATTTAGTACGTTGGACTGTAGAACTACCATTACCGACACCCAAAGTCCTGAAGTAGTATTTAATCATCAGCACATGTGCGAAGCATTTGCTAACTTAGGCCAATATCCCGAAAGTTGCCCGTCTGCAAGTCATTCGCTTCCAACAGGTATGATTACTCAAATATTTCGAGCACAATTATTTGACGATGGGACGGGGACGGGGGGCTACACCAGCTGTACAGCTACTCCAGGTGATGGTTTACTTACCATTAATATTAGAGATGTAGTTAATTCAGAAGGCAATGATGAAAAACATGCATACTATGAACTTGAAGGTGCTTACATAGCTGCCGATATAATAATGTCTAAAAACGCTGTTATTTTAGATGGCGCGTGTAAAGCTCGCTGTGACAGCGATAGTAAGTGTATTGGTTCAAATGCAATACAAAAGACCTCAGAGGCAATGTCTTGCAGAATATTTTATCACTCAGATTCTGTTAGTAAATACGAACGACTTTGTGCTATAGCACCCTCTGCAGCACTCGCCGGTGAACTTTGCAAGTTAGGCTTAGGTAATGCAAATCGATGGACTGCTAAATGCCCGTAGCAACCCAAAATTTTAAATAGCCACGCAATGATAACGTGGCTATTTATATTAAAATTCGAAAGGAAAAGATCATTCATCGAATACGTTTTTTTCGGGCTCAGTTTTTTCTTTTTTATGCTTAACCAGTTTTATAATCACATACTATTAAAATTAAACCCTACGGATAACGAGCTATTCCTTAGCCAGTAATATCAATAAATTTTAGCCGCACACCAGTGCGCATAACGGGTGTTATAGTAAATCTACGGTTAACTAATTATTTTTTTGATTGATAATTAATAAAGAATATACCCGCAAAACCTAAGCATAATATGGCCTTTATTGCCTTTAACTCTAATAAAACAAGGCTCATTGCAGCTTCACGATATTCATATTGAGTTGAGCTATACCCCAGCGAAACCAGTTTACATTACCCCTCAACCCGCATTGCAGTATTTAAGAAACCACCTATAATAAACCGATTAAAGAAACCAACTTAAATTGAACCAGTAGGTGATGATAATGCTGATCCGTGTTTACCTTCGTGCGTCAACCACCGAGCAAGATGCCCAACGGGCAAAAGAAGAACTCAAAGCTTTTGGAATGAAATTCGATCATCGTATTGCCGGTTACTACATCGAAAACCAATCAGGTACTAAACTCGAACGCCCAGAACTCAATAAGTTGATTGAAGATAGTGAAGCTGGCGATGTATTACTGATTGAAAAGATGGACCGTCTTACTCGTTTGCCCTGGGGGGAATGGAAAACACTAAAAGCACGCATCATGGCTAAAGGGTTAGTGATCGTTGTTGTTGATCAACCGATGACGCATACAGTGTTTAGTTCAGGCGAACAAAATAGCATTACCTTAGCTTTAACCGAATTCATGTTGGATTTGGGGGCCGCTATGGCGCGTGATGATTATGAAACGCGTCATAAGCGCCAAGCACAGGGAATTGCGAAAGCAAAAGCAGAGGGGAAGTATCGAGGTCGCCAACCGAATGTAGCGTTACATCACGATATTCTAGATCAACTGACGTTAGGGCGTAGTTATTCGCAGATACAAGCTAAGTTAGGGTGTAGTCGGGCGACGATAGCGAAGGTAGCAAAGATTGAATAATCTCTGAAGTATTAATGGTTTAGTTGTTTTTATTTCCAATTTATTTTGCTGAGACGGTTATAGACCTGGAGCAAGAAGGCTATAATTATCGGCATACTTAAAATACAAGAATAAACAGTTCCTAGAAAAGTCGCTTAGACGGCTTTTGTTGTATCTGGACGTTACAACGTGTCAGTGCTAATAAATAAGTTTGATTTATATTAGATTAACAAGGGGAAGATATTGTGTCGATAATCTGTGTTTTCTGAAAAAATCAAGTCCAAGTCATCTAATTGGTGCAAATAGTTAGAACTAAATCACAAAAATTGTCATGAATCACAAAAATAACTATACATCTCAAATAAAAGAAATTTCATATTGCGATCACGACAAATTCGCCGTAACCTGACGCCAGATGTGAAAAAACCTAGCTTGCAGGCTAGGTTTTTTCGGGATACTTAAAACGAATTTGAGACCTCGTTAAGTCCTACTATGATAGCCATATCGAGTTAGTTCTTCAAGTATTCCCTTAACATCTCTTTAATTTGTTTATACCCACTACAGCGTGAATCATTCGTGCCAGCACTGAGAGTCAGCTTTACAGCCACTCGATGAAGTGAGCGACCCTGTTAAGGTTGTAGGTAATGTTTCGGCAAATTAATGACAGGTGAGAAGGAGGGAAGCCCCTGAATCTATCCGTAACTGGGGATAAGGGATCTCAATCAATACACCAAACTCAAGCAACGCTGTCACAAAGCGAGCAACTTATAGAGCACTGACACTAGAATGTTATCTCAGTTGTAGACGACAATGTGACGAACCAGACGAGTGATTGACTCCGAACCATAGGGGTGTTCTGGTTACTGAAGATACATGGTATGTAGGCTTCAGGGGTGCAAAGATCTAGACTCGGCTCCATACCGAATCAGATGTACTCGAAACAGCGGCAACTCTTAGAGACTTTAAGGGTAGCTTGCTGCTGTTTGGGATTCCTAATCTCCCTCTCACCTCCCGAATCATTCTCCTACGCTTTTAGTCTCTAAACATAAAAAAATAACCTTTGTTTATCGCGGAGCGAAAACTTAAAACGACTTCGTCGTTACAAGCAACTGTGTGTAAACTTGAGTACAACTTGTTGTGCTAAGTTTTCCATATTTGCGATAACTGATAACTCAACGCAAATAAACAAGAGTCACTTCAGATCTAAAATGTCCGATTTCTTGACTAACAATAGCTAAAGCCATAGCGTATTTTTCAGTTTGTTGTAGCTCTTTCATTCTATTTTGAGCATATGTGTGTCTGAGTCCATGCCCACCATTTGACCAGCCCATAGCTCTATTTGATGCTTGAGTGAATGATGATGACCACCTATTTCCGCCTGCTAAATCATATTTTGTTACGTAGTTGATTGTTCTATCTGAAATGATTTTTGGATTTTCAAGTCTTCTTTCTTCTAATTTACCAGCAAGATCTTTTGGTATATTTATTTCTCTAATTAATCCTCCTTTTCCAATCACAGTATATTTTATTCCGTCCATTCCTTTAAATTTCAGCGCCTTAGCTTCCAGACTTTTAGCTCTGAACATTGCCGGACATTCATCAAGTCTATGTATTGTTAATAGTTCATGAGCTCGTAAGCCAGCCGCGGCCGCAAGTTGAGTTGAAAAAGCATATTTTTCACTCTGATGATCACAGATTTTTTCGATCTGTCTTTCTGTGTAGTTTCTTGATTGATTGTTTTTATTTTTGTCAGATTTAACGATCTGTAGTTTTTTATCTTTAGCAAGTGGGTCTTTTACTTTCGCAGAATGAAACATTTTTTGCAGTGCAAGTCTGTCTCTGTTTAATGAGCTTTGTGAATGTGTTTCACTTCTATCTGATAAGTATTGTATCGCTTGTTCTTGCGTTATTTCTTTGAGTCCGCAATTCAAATATTCATTTGCATATTCAGCAATTGTTTTTAATGACTGATAATCATTTCTGTCTGTGCCTAAGCGTTTTTCGCTTATTTGTTTCATTATATTTTTTGCTTGTGTATCAGCAATAGCTTTTGAATCTTTCTTACTTCCAAATTTAGTCACGATAATTTTTCTCAAGCCATCTGCCGATTGTGCGATGATCAACTTTAATTTTTTGTGTACTTAACCAATGCTGTATTTCTGAGTTTTTAACGTTTTCTTTTTTCAGTTCTATTATTTCAACTGACAAATGATCTAATTTTGATTTACGTTTGCTGTAAGGCCGACGTCGATTTTCTTTTGTTTCTTCTTTTAGCGATTTAGCAATTAAAGCTGCGTTGAAATTTTTTATCATTTTTATTGTCTCGTTAGTTAGATCTAACTGATCATTAATAAATTAATAATTCAGCGGCGTTCGCCTGTTCGCCCCATTTAACGTTGGACTGTTCACACGTAGCGTTTTAAGTTCGCTCAACTATATTTTTAATAGTTCTTTTTTATTCCTTTTTTTTAAACATTGATGATATTTATTTCGTTATAAATTATAAATATGACGAAATAACTGTTGTAGACAGCAAAGCTGAATATGTCAGTGTGTTTGATTGTTGAATGTAATATTTTAAATAGTAAGTACATGATCTAAAAAAACTTATCATAAAAACTTTATTAATGTGCTGAAGTGAATGCTCGTGATATATAGATATACACGTAAGAAAGAGCATCATTAAATAAGTTATTTTGAATAGCTGAGTAGAGCACGAGATTAGATCGAGTTTGATCTATTAGATTTTTCGATAATTTGATATTTAGTTAGCTAGTTAATAGCTGAGTAGATTACAGCGCTTTCGCGTGCGGCTTTTACTGTTCAACCGTCTTTAAGAAATTAAATAATAGTTCTTTTTAACAAAAAATGCAATGGGCGTCAATTTTGGGCGTGAAAGTATATAAAAAACTTATAGATTAGTGACTTACAAGCCCTAGCTATGTTAATAAAAAATTAACATAGCTAGGGCGCAGCCCGTTTTTTTTGAGAAATGTGAGAGTTGAGAGAATGAGTCTAAGCGAAAGAACGATGCTCTCGCATGAGCAAAAAATTGCGGGGTATAAGAGCTAAAAAATGAGGAGTAGGTTTAAAAATGCAGTTTACATATTTGAAATATACGTAGCATTCGATTTTGTAGTTAACAGAATTAACATACTGCAAAGCAAGAAAATTACCAGGGAGAGGTTTGTGCCACATTCTAGACGAAATAGTTATTTCTGAATCACGTAACACTGATAACAAAATAACAACGTCACTTTTTTACTGATTTAATCGAACAAAAACTATAAAAATACCGGCTATTCTATCCGTTCGGGATGAACAGTGATCACGTAGTGCGGGTTAGATGGATACTGTTAAATACAGCCGTTTTTAGAGAAAAGTCATACTAGGTGTCGAGTGATCGGTATTTTTGGTCTTAGAATCGTTTTTAGGGGCGATTTGATGGGTATTTGAGTCATGTCAGACTGATAAGTGATTTATGGCAAGATGGATTGCTAAAAATAATCAGATTTAAAATAAATCTAAGGCATAAGGTCGCTTATTGTGGCCTTGTTATACTGGACGATACTACTGAATTTGATTATAGATGAGATAAAAACGAGAAAAGCCACCTCAAGAGGTGGCTTTTCCTTTTAAATCAATTACATAAGTGCCGTAGCATCATGTCTTATTCGTTTTTAATTATATATACTTAATTAAAAACGTCAATGTTTTTTGATTTGTTTCAAATCTATATGCATAGATGTGATAATTAAATAAATAAAAATAACTATTAACAGGGTTGTTATGACATCTATAGTTGACTATATCTCAGCCGAGAGGCTGAAGAGCTACGAAAAAATATTGAAAATATCGGAGACTGAAAAACAAATTCTTGCATATCAGTGGTCAAAATCTGTAGTGTCTTCTCTTTTGCCTACAATGCAATGCTTAGAGGTTACTCTTCGGAATGCAATTAATCATTCAGTTGTTTCGAACCCACCGAGAGCTGGAAAGTTTGTTGTTAATGACTTGTGGTTTGAAGATCTTGCTGAATATAAGACTCGGAAAATGCAGCATCCTAAAATTAAGATAGTTAAAAAAAAGCTTAATAAAGGAACTATAACACAGGATAAATATGATCATGACGTTAATAAAATAAAAGAAAAAAATAAGTCATGGGAAGAGCGTGAAATATTAAATATTAAGAGAAAAATAAAAAAATTAAAAGATATTGATGCAAGCCATAGTGACATTATATCAGGGTTAGCTTTTGGGTTTTGGACGAATTTATTATCAGAGCAATATTTCGATATTAGTGAAGAGTTGTTATGGCCAAATTTAATTTCAACAGTATTTCCCAATTTGCCTAAGGAAATAACTGATCTTCAGAATGATGAGCAGTTAAAAATAATAGAAGATAAAGTCAATTCCTTTAGGGATTTAAGAAATAGGATGTTCCACCATGAACCTATTTGGAAGTTTTATAATTGGAATGATGGTAAATTGGATTATTCAGACCCAGTTTATGGGGTTAATGCTTCTTTGTCTATTTTGAGTAGAGTTCATAATGAAATGTTAACGTTCATTGAATGGATGAGCAAAGAACGAGTGGAATATTTAAAGAAAACAAAATCAATAAATCAATTTTCTGATTTATGCTCTAAGGATGGTTTGAATTCTTTTATTTCTCATGATGATATAGATTTATCTTATACAAGAACTCAAGCAAAAAGATGTAAGAACAAATTAATTAAAGATATTATCGACAATGGTCGAATGATTAGAGTAACTAAAAATGGAGAAACACTAGCTTTAGTTGGCCGAGGAAACATAGAAGCTCTTTATTTACTATGACGATTTATTAACACTACTTTCGTAAACAGATCTCTCAAAGGCTGCCAACTAGCGGCCTTTGTCGTATCTGGACGTTACCGCGTATCGGGTTGCAAGATACATACTGTTAAATACAGCCGTTTTTAGCGAAAAGTCACACTAGGTATCGAGTGATGGGTACTTATGGTCTTAAAATTGTTTCTAGGGGTGATTTGACGGGTATTTGGGTTACATCATATTGATAAGTGATTTATGGGAAGATGAATTGATAAAAATAGTCAGATTTCTTTTAAATCTAAGCTTCAGGGTGTGAAGCCTAATGGAACGAAAAGTCTCGCTAAGCAATATTGTACTCAGACAGTTGTGCTCGAATTAGCCTAAAGGTTATATTCGATCATAACTTTTCTGGTAAAAGTACCGGCTCAAAAAACGATGGTTTAATGACATCATGAAAATGAGCCCACAATAGAGTGGGCCTGATTTAACTAAGAGTGAGTTAGTTGAATCTTGATGTTATGTGTTTCGATGTAATCTACTAATTTTCTGTAATCTGATAATAAAGGCTCTCGACTACCCCAATTATTTCCTTCATCAGGAACATTCGGATTAATAAAAGTTCCTAATGGATCAATTAAGTGCTGACTGTCTTTGATGCACATTTCTGTATACTCCCAATCAAGTTCAAAGACGCCATGATATGACGTCATAAACGCTGAGATAAGAGTATATAATTCATCATCTTGATTGGTTTCATGTTGTAACTGAAGAATGGAGGATTTTAAACTTTCTGATTGGAATTGTTTATTTTCTTCGCAATACCACACGCATTCACAGTTATCGCCATCAATATTATTGATGGTCATAAGAGGGCTATTACTTTTTAGACGAACTATTGAGCCAATTTTAAACATTATTAATAATCCTTATTATTGATATGTTGGCTACATGTATAGATAAGTTTCAAACTTACACCTAACATATATATGTAAACATTTATTAATAAATGTCCAATGGTCTGTTTTTAATTGCTTTATTTTAATGTGGCTTGGTGTTTTTACAACCAAAAGGATTTACATGGAAGTGGAAAGCTATTTCAAATTATTAGTAGTATCGACCGTCTTTTGACGGTTTTTTTGTATCTGGACGTTACCGGGTATTGGTATGTAATAATGAATGATCGTTCATTATCATTTTTTGGTTCGTATTAGATGGATACTGTTAAATAGGGTTGTTTTTAGAGAAAAGGTATGACCGGTGTCGAGTAATGGGTCTTTGTGGTTTTTAAATTATTTAAAGTTAAAGTTAATCTGATATGCTTGTTGTTGCATTGTATGGGGAGGGATGAATGGATATTATTCATATATTTAATTTAATATTAATTTATATCGTTGTTGTTGTTCCTCTTTATCTTCTTATCAGTAAGAGAAAATAATCTTATTAAGTAATTTTTATTGTGAAAATATTTTGGAAAAAACCACATGCCAAGGAAGAAAGCGAAAATAAATATTTATATGATAGATAATGGAAGAAAAACATTATTAGCATCTAGCGCTATGCTTTCTGAGGTTGAAGTTATTTCAATTTGGAATAATTCTCGATGTGATTATGATTTAAGCTATCCTTATTATTCATTTGAAGTAGTTGATAGTAATGATACGTTATTACTCAATAAGTTTATTGATAAAAAAAGTGCATGTGATTATATTTTTAAAATTCATCAAACTATAATTAGTTATCTATAAAGTATGGGGTGCTTAGGTCTCCCTTTTTGTATCTAGCTATTACTATATATTGGTTCGCATAAATAAGTTTGATGTTAAATGACCTCTTATTGAGGCGGTATTTTTAATCGTTGTTTTAAAATTTAGTCAAAAAAAAGCCGCTGATTTATCAGCGGCCTTTCGACAGATTAATTACCGATAGTCAGGGTAATTACATACGAGCTTTAAAGATATTAACAATCTCAGCAAGGTTTGCTTGACGAGGATTCGTTAAAGAACACGCATCATTTAGGGCATTTTGTGCCATGAATGCGAGTTTATCTTCAGTAACACCCAGGTCAGCTAGACGTTGCTTAGTCCCTACCTTCTCAGATAGTGCATCAATAGCTTCAAGGGCTGCGTTAACTGCTTGCTCTTGAGTCATACCTGATACATCAACACCCATTGCTTTTGCAATATCAACAAAACGCTCTGGTACTTGCTTAGCATTGAAGCGTGAAACTTCAGCCAATAGGATTGCGTTACATAAACCATGAGATAAGTTGTAAACACCACCTAATTGGTGTGCCATTGAGTGAACGTAACCTAAAGAAGCATTCGAGAATGCCATACCAGCTAAGTACTCACCGTACTGCATTGCATCACGTGCTTCACGGTTTTGACCGTTATTCACTACTGCTTCTAAGTTGTTAACAATTAACTCAATCGCTTTGATTGCTGATGCATCAGTGATTGGCGTCGCTGCTGTTGAAACATACGCTTCAACTGCGTGAGTTAATGCGTCCATACCTGTCGTTGCAGTTAGGAACTTAGGCATTGCTACCATTAGCTCGGAATCGTTAACTGCTATGATAGGGGTGAAGTGCTTATCAACAACTGGGTATTTAGTTTCATCTTCTTGGTTAGTAATGATAGCAAATACAGTCATTTCTGATGCTGTGCCTGCAGTCGTGTTCACTGTTACCAATGGAAGTTGTGGTTTCTTAGAAAGGTGTACACCTTTTGAGTAGTCACGGATATGACCACCGTTAGCTGCAACCAATGCGATACCTTTAGCTGTATCGTGAGAAGAACCACCACCGAATGAAATCACGAAGTCTGCTTTGCTTTCAGCAAGAAGAGCTAGACCATCTTCGATGTTTTTCTCAGTTGGATTAGGTTGCACACCATCATAGATAACGTAATCAAGGTTATGTGCTGTAAGCTCATCTGTTAGCTTACTAACCAGACCCACTTCAACTAACACACCATCAGTAACGATAAGTGCTTTTTTCAATTCTTTTGACGCTAATTCAGCACCTCGGCATTTATTTTTGGTAACGATCTTTATTATCTTAATAAATATATGATGAATGCAGTTAAACCCATGCAATGACATAAAAACCACAAACAATAGATTATATATGGTAATAATGAGAGAGAATTTAGATAAGGAATATAGGCCATTACTTATATCTGAATATTTCAACGAACCGGATCGTATTAATAGATTTGATGTTAAATGACCGCCCATCGAGGCGGTTTTTTGATATTTGTAGGTTAGTTTGTGATTTGTTACATCGTAACTACAATGTAGTTACGATGTAATTGTTAATTATCTACAATTTGAATGGGATCCGAATAAAGCGGAAAGTAATATTCGAAAGCATGGCATTACTTTTATAGAGCCTGAATCAGTTTTTAGTGATAAATGTTCTCATGTGATACCTGGCCCTGACAGCTCATATGGTGAAGAGCGCTTTATCATTATGGGATTGAGTGAGAAACATAACACTCTCGTTGTATGTCATTACTATCGAGGTGATGACGAAAGAATTCGAATTATTTCAGCTCGGAAAGTAGAAAAACGAGAACGTAAACAATATGAGGAATTTCGTTATGCGTGATCAATATGATTTTTCAAACTCAATGGTTAATCCATACGCGAAAAAAGTAAAGAAACAGATCACTATTCGACTCGATGATGATGTGGTGACTTACTTTAAAGATTTATCTGAAAAGAATGGTATCCCATATCAAAACTTAATTAATCTTTACCTAAAAGATTGTGCATCAAAGAATAAAGAATTAACAATGGATTGGCAGTAAAGCCTTACAACAAAGGTCACTCAGTATGTAGTGACCTTTTTTAACCAGCTAAACAATTTCTTTTTGTTTTGTGTTTTCAGTCTCTAAATCAATTTTAATTTCATGTAGACGAGCAACAACTTCTTTTACTAAGATTATTGCTTCTGGCTGCTGTCGAAGATGAAATATTAGCAATGCCACCTAAAATTCAGGCTCGTATAATTAAGTTACTTGAATTACATGGAGCAAATTTAGGTCCACCACATACAGACTCAATGGGATTCGACCCTTTACGTCAAGCAATTGTACTTTGTGCCGGTAACAAAGGTGGAAATAAAAAACGTTTTTACAAACAAATGATCCCTATTGCTAATTTTGAGTTAACTAAATATCTTGAAGAATTGGAGAAATGACGAACGAAATGTTACTAGAAATTAAGTTCCAAGCTATTAGTGAAGAACTAGAGCTAAATTGGCTAGAAATATGGGGATGAGTCAGCCGTCTGTTGTTGCAATAGAGCAGTGTGGTATGATGTAAAGCTATCAACGATTAAGCGTTATATTGAGGCTATGGGCGATAAGATGAGTATCAATATTGAATTATCGACAGGTAAATAAAGTTTTAAAACTTAATTAGAGGCCGCTGAAACGGTCTTTTTTATGCCTGATTGATAATATTTAGTGTTATCAACAACTCAAAGAAACTGTCACAGCTCAAAGATTTATTCGAGCTGAAGTCGGCGAAAATACAATAAAATCTGCCCCCTAAAACAATATAGAAAACCATCAAAAGAAGCCTGTTTTAATAATAAAAATCATAAGTAAGAGATTAATAATTAATTTCTAAATACTATTTTCAGAATGGTTAGAAATTGAAATTCCTAACCATGAACATGCTGATCTTTTAAGTATTTTTTTAACTTAGAATTATTTATTTCCTGTTCAAACTTTCTAGCTCTAATTCTTAGTGGTATCACAATCCCCACGAGCTAGCGAAATAAAAAGATCTGCGGCTTATAGATGAACTATAAAAGCAATTATTGAACGAGGGACGCACATTCAAGCTGGTCCTGTCTACATTTCAGTCATCAAAAGCTATTTTAGCCTAGATATTTAGCTAAATATCAAACTTTATGAATCTAATATAATAAGGAATTTATTATCATGAAAAAAATAGTGATAGCTATTGCTCTATGTGGAATCTCAACATCAACGATGGCTGAAACAAATACTTATGATCTAACTGTAAGTACTCAAGGTTCATCTTTTTTATTTGAAAAATCGAACGATTCAAATCACACTAATAATAAATATGTTATTGAACGCCACTCAACACCAAAAGGAACAGAATACTATTTTAAAATATCACCAGATGCACCAATCGAAAATACTGATGGTATTTGGCAATTAATTACATCTGAATATTCAAAAACAGCGCAAGAAGCTAAAGATATATGCGCAAAAAATCGTTTATCTAATAGTAAATGGAGAAGTCCAACAACAGCAGAAGTTGATGGTGCAATGAAAAACTTTGACCAAAGTTTCGGTATGGCTATGGCTGAAATGGGAAAAAATACATCATTTATGGGGGCTCTAGTTGACGGAACCTATATGTACTCCAATCAATCACATAAAGGAAAAGTTGTTGTTTCAACCTCATTAACTAATCCAGAACCAACTCTTTGTATTCAAGAATAAACCCAAAGTATATACTTTAGGTTTATAACAGAAAAGCAGGGCAGATTATAACGTCTTGCTTTATTTGTAATTTAGGTAAACGATAGCTGAAGTGGCGTAGTTAATTTGGCCGCCTAGTTAGAGGAAATATCACCCCTCATAATTTAATAGGTGACACTATGACTAAAAGAATACGTCCTAATTTTACACCCGAAGTTATAGTCGGCTTACTTACCTTCGCTACTTTATAGTATTAATCCCCAGATCAAAGTCGCCATCCAGCATTAGATTAAATGCCCTGACTTGCTCTGTGATAAGCTTGGTCGGATCTATTTGACGCCAATAATTAATCTTGAACACGATTTGATCGATTTCCGTTAACACCCCATCAAAAATGGCATTTAAGATGATTAAAAACCAGCTTAGCTAAGCGGTAGTATCAAGATCTCCTTTTTGGGTTTGTTCCAATACCTCATAGTAACTGTGGCGTTTAGCCAATATCCCCACCGACATCGCATAGAATCGAACCGACTGCTGCTCAGCTTGGGCTAACGCCAAATCAGTTAGTAAATGCGTAATACGGCCATTACTATCATCTAATGGGTGAATGGTCACAAAACATAAATGAGTAATCGCCGCACGCATGAGTGTTGTCTTTAGATTGGTTAAACCACGCAGCTCAGACTCAAGAATAGTACGGCTTGGCGCTTCAAAGTGCACAACAGGTTTATCTATTCGGCAAGAGCCTATTTGCATCGGCGCATCGCCCCTTAACTGCCCACCTATCACCGGATTAAACATCGTATAGTCTTCAGGGAACAAGCGTTGATGCCAGGTTAAGAACCGCGAGAGCGTTAGTGGCATATCAAAGATTTTCTACCACATCAAGTATAATTTCTGCTAACCCATCTTTTTCTTCGGTGGTTGGAAACGGATTATCTTCGGTCATCCCAAGCTTATTAACTAACAACTAACGTACTGAAAACGCATTGATTTTTTCCCTTACAATGGCACTAGAATGAACAATGTTAGCCAGTAGTATATCAAGCATACTTTGTTGTTGATTCGGAGATTAGCAGGTAATTTTACCCAACAGTATGCCTTGGTTAAGGTGAGTTTTCCTCACCATTGGTTCGGTTACATACAGCTCCCAGTGAAAATGAGGCCAGTTATCTTGCTGCCATACCCACATAATTTATCCCTTTGATGCGAAAACCACCCTATTCAAATCACATTACGATTTGAATAGAAACGTTAATCAAATCAAACGTACAAAAATGTTAGATTAGTGATCTCTAAAAGATATTTAACTGTGTGAAAAGTTCTAGATTACAGTTAAATGACAGCCCATTGTGGCGGCTTTTTGTATCTGGGCGTTACAGTATAGGATCGCCTTGAGACAATATTGATATGTTGTATTAATTTCAGTCTGTTCTTTAAAAAATCATTTAAAGTCAAAGCCAATATGATATGCTACCTATTGCATTTTGCGTGAGATAGAGAGGACTGAATCGATATTATTCATAATTTAATATTAATTTATATCGTTGTCATTATTCCTCTTTATCTTCTTATCAGTAAGAGAAAATAATCTTATTAAGTAATTTTTATTGTAAAAATATTTCGGGAAAATCCACATGCCAAGGAAGAAAGCGAAAATAAATATTTATATAATAGAGAATGGAAGGAAAATATTATTAGCATCTAGTAATATGCTTTCTGAGGTTGAAGTTATTTCAATTTGGAATGATTCTCGATGTAATTATAATTTAAGTAATCCTGATTATTTATTTGAAGCAGTTGACAGTAATGATATTTTATTACTAAATAAGTTTATTGATAAAAAAAGTGCATGTGATAACATTTTTAAAATTCATAAAAATATAATGAGTTATCTAAAAAATACGGAGAATTAAGTCTAAGCTCTTGTATCTAGACGCTACTATATATTGAGTTACATAATATATATTATTATTTTAAATATGAATTTTATAATTAATCATAACCTTGTGGTTACATCATAAATTGATTTTTATTTAGTTTATTACAGATCGTAATTTGTGATGTAGTTATAATTTTTATTTAATTTTCAACATATACTACACGATTCTAATAGAGTATTTATCTATGATTGTTATATATGCGAAACTTTCTAAAAATCATCCTATTTTTCATTTTTGTATCATGAGTTTACTTTTTATTACCTTTATCTGTAGTGTTTATTTACTTATAAAATATACCTATTTGTGGGCGTTTGTTGGGTTAATTATACCATTACCATGTTTCTTTTTATTTTCGAAGTCTTCAAAATATAAAAGGAAACATTTACATGATTAAAAATAAGATAGTAGATCAACAGCAACATTTATTAGCATTGTTGATCACAAGAAAGACTAAAGATAAATTCATCAAAAAATACGTAAAAGAAAAAAAGGCTACAGAATCATTAAATAGAATATAATTATAAATCAAGGGATTAATTGGCTCACACCAAGGATAACGCTCGATGTTTTTTCAGTATCACCCTTCATTATATTCGAAATATTTATATAAGGTTGCTCGAAGTTGTCCAACACTTCGGATATGTGTCACGTAGGTGACACATATCCTTGTCTGCTATACGCTATTTTTATATTCTCTTTTATCAATAGCCATTATTTGTTCGAAATTAGTTTCAGACCAAATTCGAAGGTCATTAACTATATCAAATAGGGAGTTTCCGAGTTGTGTCAACGAATACTCAACAGATGGCGGACTAGTTGAGTGAACTTGACGATAGACTAGACCCATCTCCTCCAGACGTCGTAGTCTGTCAGTTAATACTTTGGTTGATATTCCCGAGATGCTACGACGTAACTCTCCAAAACGTATAATACGGGTTGAGAGAATGCCAATAATTAAAACTGACCACTTATTTGCAATTACATCCAAAATAATTCTAGTTGGGCAATTTTTATCGTACGCATTTCCAAAAGGTAGCTCTTTTTTATCCATTGTATTTCACTTTTAATTGGTTACATGGTTACTTAATTGTGCCTACTTTACAGCAGGGTATATCAAGGTATAAAGTTTCTTTAAACATTCTAAATAGGAAATTTACTTATGATTGAAATAACTTGCCATAAAGGAACAGAGGCAAATGTTAATAGTTTTATTTTGTCTGATAATAAAAATGTTATCGTTGTTGATATGCTTAGAAATAGCATAGAAGCTGAACTGTTAGCCGATAAGGTAGAAAAAACAAATAAAAATTTGCATTGTATATTTATAACTCATGCCCATGCTGATCACTATATAGGGCTAGGCGCATTTCATCGTCGTTTCCCACATGCACCAATTATAGTGGCGACTGAAGAGATCAAACAAGACATCATTCAGTTCTCTCTTTGGATGGAGTCAATAGGTTGGTTAGATGCAGAACCCCATATGAAAGTTAAAACAGATAAAAACCCTGATGGTTTTGATTATACCAACTTATTGACAGTTCTGGATAAGCCTTTTCTTAAACTACCTAATGATGAAAATATAATTAAAGTATGTGCCGATTATCCTGGTAGCGAATGTGGTCACATGGCAACGCTTGAAATACATGAGCAGAAAGTTTTTATCGCATCTGATTTGATCTATGACAAAGTACATACTTGGTGTGGTCCGGGTGTAAGCGAACAGGACATTAACAATTGGATTCTAATTCTCGATGGATTATTGGTGCAATATGATAATAGTTGGACTTTTTACGCAGGCCACGGTGGGAATGGTGATATATCACTCATAACAGCGTTGCAAGACTATTTACGAAAATTCCTAGAAGTCACTTCATCGGCGATGAACAAGCAAGAAGCAATAGATAAAATGAAAAGCCTTTTTCCTAGTTTTGGCCAAGAGGATTTTTTGCTCGTACATAGTATTAACTTTCATGTAATAGAAGGCTAAAAAATAAATCCAATAGTAGCAAAAAGAGCAGAACTTCCATCACGTTATTTTTTGCTACTATTGATCTTAGTTCTTTCTAACCTTATTGCATCTGGATTATTTTTCAGGAGATTTTGAATCCATTCATTATGTATTTATTCTGTCCATTATGCTCTGAATAATCCAGTATTAAATAATTACAAAGTGGGGCTGGGTACATTAATCCAATAGCTTGATAGTGCTCCCTGTGCTCATAATAACTCATTACCTTAATATTTTAAGGAGCCTAGATTGAACGTTCATTTTCCAATTTTTTAGCCACCCGAATTACTGTCCTATTCGACACATTTGTCAATTTTGCTGTATCACTAATACTTAGCTTATTAATCACTCGTAACTGATATATTTTTTCATGTAGATCTAAGTCTGCTCGCCGCCCGAGGTATTTCCCTTCTTCCAAAGCTTTCTTTATTCCTTCAGCCTGACGACGACGGCGATCTTGGTAGTCTTTTCTGGATATTGCAGCCAGCATGTCCATCATCATATTGTTAATCGCTCTGATCATTGAGCTAGTGAACTCATCCGTAATTTGAGGCGCGAAAGCAATATGACTTGTTGGTAAGTCAAGGCTAATAACCTTTAATTCTTTCTTGTACAGCATTTCTTTTAATTTAAACCAACTTTGCTCATCTAGACGAGAAAGTCGATCTATTTGCTCTATGATGATTGCATCTCCAATTGCTGCATCTTCAAGTAAGCGAAGTAATTCAGGTCTTTGCAGTGAAGCACCTGATTCATTTTCAATATACCAACCCGCGATACGGCACCCTTTGTCATGAACAAAGTTTTTTAACGTGTTTTGTGCTCGTTTTGCATTCTGGTCATTGGTTGATGCTCTTAGGTAACCAAATATGTACATAATATACTCTAGGTGACATTTAGATAATGATCTAATCTAGAGTGACATTTAAGTTATGACAAAGATAGATAAATCGCCAATTTTTGATAGTGACATTTAAGTATACCTAATTGTCTCATTATCCTCCTATTGGATTAGCACCATTAATTATACAAACCGATTAATCGGTTTGGGGAATTGATTTGCAAACATCGATTAGTAATGTCAACAGCCGTTCAATTGGACAGCGCTCAGCTATGGTTCAATATATCCCACAATTTTCGCCGTAGGATTTGTGTATCCTCCAGCTATTGGGAATGATTATTGTCATGATGATTCATTATAAATTGGTTTGTTATAGATAGTTTCTTAAATGCTGCAATGCGGGTTCAAGTGGTTAGTGAACTGGTTTCGCTGGGGTATACCTTAAATAACAAATCAAAGTTTGGTAACTGATTTTTGCCACCTTACTGGTTAGAGTAAGTATTCATGCTTGTAAAATTCATGGACGCCTCCCCTACTAGAAGTAATCCGAACTCTGCACAACATCTAGACATTATATTTCATTGATCAACTTTCTGAACTCTCGTACACGTAACCATTATGTAGTGGTCAGTTTATTGATGTTTTTCAGTGCTAACCTATTATTCATCAAGGTTAATATTCTCGACATAATTTCTGGCAAATAAGTAACTAAGTTCCTTCTAGATGCATGAACATTCTTTACATTTAATAGAAATGAATAGTGTATGCTTCGTATGAAATATCTAAGTATAACAGGCCTATAAAGTTGAACTAACACACAAATCAATCTCATAGATATGCTAGATTACCAACATAAATATAATTAGTTAGTTGGTATATATGAGGCGATATGGATATTCCTGACAACTTAATCAATGAGATTAAAAGAGGTAGAGTTGTTCTCTTTTTAGGGGCTGGAGCCTCAATGGGTAGCATTTCAAAATCTGGTAAAGAGATGTTTAGTGCGAATGCATTGCGCGATAAGCTGTGCGAAAGGTTCCTTGGGGGCTATGATAAGGATCTCACCTTAGCCTCAGTAGCAGAACTTAGTATTTCTGAGTCAGATAAAGTAACGGTTCAGCAATATATCAAAGAGCTTTTTGAAGATTTTGAGCCCTGTGACTTCCACAAGAAGATTCCGAAGTACAAATGGTCTACGGTTTTTACAACTAATTATGATCTCATCATCGAAGGTGCTTATGATGTTTTCGAGAAAAAATCTCAGCGTCTAGTTCCAATTATCCGAACGACCGACCGAATGGACTCGATGGTTAAGCCAGATGAAGATCTCGCGTATATTAAATTACATGGATGCATTTCTAGAATTAATGAAACCGATCCCGAGTTAATTTTAACGGCAGATCAATACGCAACACATCAGAAGAAAAGAACTACACTATTTGAGCGTCTTAAATCACTGGGAACAAGCCATACAGTACTCTTTGTTGGGCATAGCTTAGAAGATTCGGATATCCGGGCTGCATTATCTGAAATTCAAGATTTAACGGATAGTAGGCCTAGGTATTATGCTTTAATGCTTGGAGGTTCAGATAGACAGAAAAGGTTGTGGGAAAGCAAACGAATAACCATTTTAAACGGAGCCTTTAAAGCGTTTATGGACTCTTTGGATTCTCAAGTTACAGATATCGAGAGAGCTTTGATATCTGTCTCTGATAAACAACACCCAATAGAAAGAAAGTTTGTTAGTAACGATTTTTCTCTTACACCTCAAGCTTTATCTGAATTGAACAACTCGCTTAGATTTGTACATGGAGCTATGCCATCTGACACCGTAGATCCAAAAATGTTTTATAAGGGGTATTCTCAAAGCTGGACACCAATAAGCCAAGAATTGGATGTTCGTAGGAGAATCTCAGACGAAATAGTATCTGACATTATTTTAATAGATGAGAGTGAGCGGAACTCACAATCTTTTGAACTGTATCATTTGAGTGGGTTCGCTGGTTCTGGTAAGTCAGTAATTTTGCGACGGGTAGCTTGGGATGCTGCAACTGATTACGATAAGATCTGCTTATACTGGGATTCTAATGAACGGCTACCTTTTAAAGCTTTGCTCGAAATTGCTGAAAAAGTGGGTGAGCGAATTTTCGTATTTGTAGACAATGCTTCAAGTCATGTGTCTGATATTTTGGCCTTGAATCATAAATTTAATCAGGCTTCGTTACCTCTGACCTGCATAGCCGCTGAAAGAACTAATGAGTGGAATATCGAATGTTCTCCGCTTCAATCGCTTTTATCAGATAAGCTTGAAGTTGGATATCTCTCAATGAAAGAGATCGAAAGACTTATAGATCTACTTGAAAGACACAATGCTCTTGGAGAACTAAAGAAGTTGACCTCTGAAAAAAGGCGAGAAGCTTTTTCTGAAAAAGCTGGACGTCAATTACTTGTGGCGTTGCATGAAGCTACTATGTCAAAGTCATTTGAGCAGATTATTCGCAACGAGTACGACAACATTGTTCCAAGGAAAGCTCAACTCATTTATAGGACTATCTGTATTATGAACAGGTTTGATGTCTTGGTTCGAGCCGGAATCATAAATCGAGTCCATGGTGTAAGTTTTACGGATTTTACGGACCGATTTTTCTCTCCTTTAGAATCAGTAGTCAAAGTTATCAAATATGACGTAGCACAAGACCAAGCTTACGTTTCTCGTCACCCAATCATTGCAGAGATGGTGTTTGAATATTCTATGGGTTCAGAGGAAGATCGGCTTGATACATACTTGTTATTACTAAAAAACTTAGATATTGGCTATAGCCCCGACAGAACAGCATTTCGCGAAATGATTAAGTATAGAAATTTATCGGGAGTTTTTAACTTACACAAAAACATAGAAACCATTTACAAACAAATAGAAGATATTTGTGGTGATGATGATTTCTATTATCAGCAAGTAGGCATATTTTATATGCGAAGTAAGACACCTAATTTTGTAAAGTCTGAAGAGTATCTGAACCTTGCAGAGAAATTTGGTGAATTTAATCCATCAATTCAACACTCTCTTGCTGAGCTAGAGCTAGCTAGAGCTAAAAGAGCTACGGGATTGGACAAAGATAGGCTCCTGAATAAAGCAGACCGTTTAGCGAAAGAGATATCAAACAAAGATAAAGTTACTTCGCACTCATTTGATACTCAGTGCAAAATTGCACTTCAAAGACTTGAAGATGTAATTCAATCAGATGATGAAGAGCTGTTGACTGATGCTATAAAAAATACAGAAGCTGTCATTCAAAACGCCTTGAAGAAGTTTCCTGATGATGAGGTGATTTTGTCAGAAGAAGCTGCTTTTGCCCAGTTAATTTCAGATGACCAGCGCTCAATGAGGGCGTTGGAAGCTGCACACAAGATAAACCCTTCGAATGGAGCTTTATCTAACAGGCTTAGCAAAATATACCTATCTGGTTCACTTCCTAATGTAGAAAAAGCAAAAGAAATTTTGAATAGAACACTAGATGCAAGCCCTCTAGATAAGAATGCTCATGCTGGAATTGCTAGTATATTTTCGATTTACGAACCTAGTGAAAAACAGAGTGCGGAACATCATTGGAGAAGGTCATTCACAGATGGGGATAGCAATGTGTTAAATCAATTATGGTATTGCAGGCAGTTGTATATAAACGCTAAGTACGACGATTATCTTAACCAGCTTAGTAAACTTAAATTGATTCGATTACCACCGAAAACTAAACATACTATTAGAGGGTTGTTGTCAGGGAACAACGATGAGCCATTACTTATATCAGGAAAGATCGTCAACCAAACATATTCTTTCTGTTTATTAGAGGCGACTGGCTACTCCGGAGTTCATTTTTTACATCAATCTAATTGTCCATCTGATATATGGAATAATCTGAGCTGTGGTGACACATTAGAATACAACCTTGGTTTTACATTCTCTGGTGCTGCGGCCGTCATTAAACAGAAATCGCAAAAAGAGGATAAGGCTGCATTGGAGGCAATTTTAGAACCGTGAATTTACTGTGTGAATGACAACTTTTGTCTAAAATCTTTCACTTTGTAACATGCATATCCATGCAAAAGAACATGACATGGCTCCACGATAAGATAAGCTCATACATTTCATGTCGAAGTAAATATGCATACAAGCGTTTAAGATTTTAAGATTTTAAGATACTTTTTCTTATCCAAGCAACCAAGTTAGATTCTGTACTCTAACTTGGTTTTGTCCGTGCAACCTGAAGTCGTATGAAGCGTTATTTGTGATCACTGAGCGATTCTGTCGTATCGAAATTACTAAGCGGCGTTGTTATTACCAATTTCACCAATATTATTCCATATCAACGAACTTACCCGCCAATTTTACATAACATCTGTAATGACTACCAAATTTATAAGCTAATGAATAATCGTATTTTTTTGATTAGTCTGCAAATCGAGTCCAAAGTGATAATTTAAGATCGGGTAACATCATTAACAAAATAACAACGTCATATTGAGGCTTATTTAAGGTAACTTTCTTAGAGAAAATAAGCGGTTTCAAGGGAAATTATCACGAACGTTGATCACGAAGTGCGGGATAGATGGATACTGTTAAATACAGCCGTTTTTAGAGAAAAGTTAGACTAGGTATTAAGTGATAGGTCTTTGTAGTCTTAAAATCGTTTCTAGGAGCGATTTGATGGAGATTAAACAGTTGTTGTTCCACTAATTATTTTTAATAAGTGTTTGGTAGAATATGATCTTAATTTACTCTTTATGGGAAGAAATAGTGGGTTATGGCGAAGTCTAAATCTGAAATACAAAATATTATTTATCTCATTATTATTGGATTACCAATTTACGCTGTTGTTCAAGCAGGAGAATCTATTGGTTGGGGAGTCATTACAGGAGTAATTGCGGCTGGAATTGTCTTTTATTTGTGGTCAAAATCAAATAAAACCAAAAAGAGAAGAGAGTATCTTATAGATAAGTATCAAGATTTATCTCTTGTTGAAGATTTAATGAATCAGTGTTTTTGGGTGGAACAAACAGCAGATCAACTTATTGATTCATTAGGGTATCCTGTTGATGTTGAACAAAAAATGCTTAAAACAAAAAAGAAAGAAGTTTGGAAATATTCTCATCAAGGTGGAAATCGCTATAGTTTACGAATAACACTTGATAATGATCATGTTGTAGGTTGGGATCAAAAATAAGCAGTGCACATTAATTATTATTTAAGATAAGGATTTTGTTAATTTATATGAAAAAAATATTGTACATGTTTATTGTTTGCATAAGTTTTTCTGCAAGTGCCAACTACGCAGATGGATTTACAAAAGTTTGTGCTGATGCGATAACTAAAATAAATTTGGCTAAAAAAAATGAAAGTAAGATACAAACTGAATTTTTCATTCGAGCAAAATACTATTCTAATAAATATTATTCAAAGAAAAATTTATCTGATAATGATATTAAAAAAATAAGAAATAATATGATAGATAACTGCAAAAACTATCCATATATGAAAGTAGATACAGCAGCAGCTCAAGCAGTACGCCGATATTCTAAAAGTTAAAAAAATAGATTAACTGTTAAATACCGCCCAAGTTGAGGCGGTATTTTTGTATGTGAGGTAGATTTAAAATAAATCTAAGGTGTAAGGTCGCTAATGGCGACCTTTGTTGTATCTGGGCGTTACTGCGTATCTGTATCAGATCGCTTTAGATGCATACTGTAAAATAGGACTGTTTTTAGAGAAAAGGCATGATCGGTATAGAGTAATGGGTCTTTGTGGTCTTAGAATCGTTTCTAGGGATGATTTGATGGGAATTTTGGTTGGCTTTAAATTTATTTAATAATGATTTTGTAGAAAAAACCCTGAATTATTCAGGGTTAGTGCTTTTAGTTAATCTCAGGTTTATTGTTATGAGGCCCAAGAAATCGATCTCCATTGAAATGAATCATATGATCAGGGTTATCAGCAATCCATACTTCAGTTTCCCATGCTATATCGGCAGCGTTTTTTCTAAATTCATTCCGATGAGGAAAGGCTGTGACATAAACACGTCCTACTGAACAACCATCTAGTGCTTCTTCAAGTTCAACCCATCGTTTTGGGCTTACTGGACCATGACTAGTCACGGCTTCAATTAAAAATAACCACTTACGATTTTCATCATAAACAACAACATCGGGTAACTTATCATGAGACATTGGAGGAACGTTTAATGATTCTAAATATTTAGTTTCTAGAACCATATGTTTACCGCCCTCGTTACGGCTACTTGCTGTATCACCAATATATAAAACGGTTCCTCCTTCGCCAATAAAACGAGGGCAAAATTCATGCACAATATCAGCGTGAAGTTGGTTATGAACACCAGGAGAGAGAGTTATTTTATTACCGTTAGGTAGGTGTACAGGAATCTTTTCTTTATTAATTGTTCTTTCATAGATAGCTTGAAGTGTAGGTACTTCATTTAGAAACTCTTGAACCAATTCTTTCCAATTGTTATCAGGGTATGCGTGAAGAATTTTTATAATAGGTTGGTTTAGAGAGTAATTATTATCCTTGCTGTTTGTTGCTCTAGCTGGATTATCACGATTTCTATCAACAACTTGTGCTTGATCAAACTGATGTAATGTTTGTCTTCTGATTGTTTCTCTAGAGTTTGGCTTATAGTCTTTACCATATTCAGAACGAATAAACTCCATAATATTAACAGTTGGTAAAAGTGGTGCAGTAGCTACACTCCAGTTATCTTCTGGTTTTATATTTGCAAGAGCCAAGAAGACCCAAGCTGACCTATCATTACATTGCTGTTTAGGTAAGCCTAATGATTTCAGAATTTCCTGAGCTTGTAGTAGTTTTTGTTCTCTCATTTTTAGCTATCAAGTATTAAAATAATAGGTTTTACAATGTAACCTATGTGCAGGTTTTTTTCTTCCTTTTGTGCAGGTTTTTTGCGATAATTCTGAATAAATTAATTACTGTAAAAATGATCAATTATGACAGCATTGGCACAAAATATACCTCTTAACTTAAACGATATTGCTGATATCAATCGAGTTTCAGTAAATGGAAAGCTTGATGAAAGTCTTAGAGGAAAGCTAGGTCAATTTATGTCGTCATCTGCTGTTTCTAAGATACTTGCTGATATGTTTGAAAATATAAATGGTGAACATCGTATTTTAGATGCGGGGGCTGGGGTTGCTTCATTAACAGCAGCATTTGTAGAACGAGTTAAAGATCATGCTACAAGCATTGATTCTACATGTTATGAGCTTTCTAGCATTATGAATTATTATCTTATAGATACATTGCAGCATTGCTCTAATTCTTGTGATTATAATGACGTGCAATGGAATCAAACAGTAATTGAAGAAGATTTTATTGCACATTCAGTAGCTCTACTTCAACGCGATGATTTTACTCCAAGTTTTAATAAAGCAATTTTAAATCCTCCTTACCTAAAAATTTCAGCAAAAGGTTCGGAACGAGCTGATTTACGTAAAATTAATTTTGAAACTGGTAATTTATACTCAGCCTTTGTTGGACTTGCTATAAAACTTATTGAAGATGGCGGCGAATTAGTTGCTATTACTCCTAGATCGTTTTGTAACGGTCCATACTTTAATAGTTTTCGTAAACTATTATTAGATAATTGCTCTATTAACAAAATACACGTTTTTAATAGTCGAAAGTCAGCATTTAAGGCTGATAAAGTTCTTCAAGAAAACGTTATATATCATTTAACAAAAGGTGAAGCACAAAGAGATATAGTGATTGTAACTTCTAGTTCTTGTGCTGATGATCCTAACCCCTCTGTATATGAAGTTCCTTTCGATAAAATTGTTAGTAATAATAATCCAGATCGATTCATTCATATAATTACAGATGAAGAAGAGCTAAACATAGCAACTAAAGCTGGCGGTTTACCTTGTTCATTAGATGATTTAGGTATTCAAGCAAGTACAGGAAAAGTGGTCGATTTCCGAACTAAAGAAAATTTAAGTCAAAATTATATTGATGGTTCTGTTCCTTTAATTTTCCCACAACATTTACAGAAATGTTCAATTGAATGGCCTATAAATGATGCTAAAAAACCTAATGCTTTACTCAATAATATAAATACAGCTAGTTTGATGGTGAAAAACGGAACATATGTTCTTACTCGTAGACTTACAGCTAAAGAAGAAAAGCGAAGAGTTGTAGCTTCTATTTATACCGCGAATATTGCTGATGTTGATGTGGTTGGTTTTGATAATAAAACTAATTATTTTCATGCATTAGGCGAGCCATTAGATGATGCATTAGCAAAAGGTTTATGGGTGTTTTTAAATAGCACCTTAGTTGATAAATATTTTCGTCAAATGAACGGAAATACGCAAGTTAATGCTACTGATCTAAGAACCTTACGTTATCCAACAAGGTCACAACTTGTTTCAATGGGTGATATGGTTGATTTTGAAGATTTTAAGCAGATTAATATTGATAAGATAGTAGAAAACGTACTTTACTAAATTCTATCCGTTTGAATGCGTATAAATAGATTTGATGTAAAAACTAACAATTTAAGAGATCGCTTAGGCGGTCTTTGTTGTATCTGGACGTTACCGCGTATCGGATCTCTTTAGAGGTAATATAATTTTTATGAAACTGATTAAAACGAATCATAAAGAAATAGAATTAATGCAAAAGGACACCGCATTAGACGACCGAGATTTAGCTAATGCTGCTGATGAACTCTTACCTAATGCTAGTAATAACTTAAAAAATAAATTTATTGATCGTGAAAACCTGAGCAATGAACCAGAGTATGTAAAGGCCTTATTAGAATCTGTTATTGACTCTGAGAATGGCACCACTTATAGCTAATCATTTTTAATGGTCACTAATAGTCGGGTTTCTATTTGTTAGTACGCATAAATAGATTTACTGTTAAATGAGACTGATTTGAAAGTATGAGGATTGGGTGCTCATTGGCAATGTAACCAAACAAACTAAATCAGGTAGAGGCTTCGGAAGCCCCTACCTGTCTAGCTCTACTTAGATTCGTAGACAAGCGTTGCTAGAAAGACCGTGTTTCCATCTTTGATTTGCAATTCACATAGCGAATCACGCACCATCCATGTAAAACTCAGTATCGTTATACAGATAACGATTAGACCCATTAAGGCGGTTTTTCGTAGCATACAACTTGCCTCTTAGCTAAATAGAGGCTAACATCAGAAGTGTCGAGTTTCATCAGATTGCCTCATTGATTAAAAATTAATGGGGCTTTCGTCTATCTGGCCTATCACAAAACATTTTCGTTCGTTGCTCAAGACTAGATAGCCAAGAGCACCCGCACCGATTATACATTAACTCGCCTACTCCCTATCATTTTTTTGTCATTGAACCTTCAAACCTATAAATTAAGTAAATTTCTGCCATTTACTCGCTATTAAACATAATTGATATAATGATTACCAAAATTTATAGAATGATGTGTGACATATTAAAGTGGGACTGATAGCAGTTACACTGCGAGTTCACATAAATAGGTGACATACGTTTGGGCGGGTAATAAATGGTTATATTTAGCCGCTGTTATGGATCTATTTGCTCGAAGAATTGTGGGTTGGGCGTGCTCAGATAGCCCAAATAGTGATTTAACCTGTGCCGCACTTCGAATGGCTTATGAAAGCCGTGGTCGACCACAAAATGTGATGTTTCATTCAGATCAAGGTTGCCACTACACCAGCCTTCAATTCAGGCAGGCATTATGGAAATACCAAATAACTCAAAGTATGAGTCGACGTGGAAATTGTTGGGATAATGCCCCAATGGAACGATTTTTTAGAAGTTTCAAAACGGAGTGGATGCCCAAAGAGTGCTATAACAGTTTTGTAGAAGCAGAAAGGGATACACTCAAATATATATTGCAGCATTACAATACCAAGCGGGGCCATAGTTATAACAACTATTTATCGCCAGTGATGATGGAAGCAGCCGCTTAATTTAAACACCTATAAAGGTGTACAGTTTTACTTGACCACTTCAACCCGCCACATAGGCGGCTTAGAAGTAATAGGTTCACAGAAACATTGTTTCTTGCATGTGTCCCGCCACATAGGCGGCTTAGAAGATCGTTCAAGACCCTGATTTTAATCACGCTGAGTGTCCCGCCACATAGGCGGCTTAGAAGTTACAACCCCCATTGTAATCAATATTTATAATGTGTCCTACCATATAGAAGAATGTCATATCCTTCGAACTTGGTGTTATCCGATACCAACAGCATTACATGCTTTTATTGTGTAACCTTTATTAAGGCATCATGCTTGAATTCGATTGAATAAGTTGTTCTATCTGTTTTATTTGCGCACCATCAATGAAATGTAAATAATTATTTTCAAGTTACCGTTATTGAGGAAATTATCACTTAAAAAGAAATCTAAAAATCATAATATCTTTGTTTTATAAGTAATTTTGGATTAAAACAATGAATATAGTCGAACGTTTTTTAGGTTATACAAAAATTAATACAACCACAAATCAAGCAAATGGTGCAGCAGGTATCATGCCTTCAAGTACCGGCCAATATGAATTAGCGAGTTTGGTTAAAAAGCAATTAGAAGCTCTAGGTTGTGTTGATATTGTTCTTCGAAATACCGCAATTCTTACCGCTACTTTACCGTCTAACTCTAAAAAACAGTTACCAACCGTTGCCTTCTTTGGACACCTTGACACTAGCTCAGAGCGAACTGAAGATACGCATGCTGAAGTTGTTCATTATGAAGGGGGAAATATTCCATTATCTACTGGTCCAATTCTTTCTCTAAAAGAACAACCAGAACTTGTAAATTATGTTGGGCAAGAAATCATCGTGAGTGATGGACAATCATTACTTGGTGCTGATGATAAAGCGGCAATTGCAGCCATTTTAAATGCGTTGCAGTTTTTTTACGAAAACCCAGAAGTTGAACATGGAACGATAAAGGTGGGGTTTGTTCCTGATGAAGAGCAAGGGCTTCTGGGAGCAAATGCATTTGATGTGAATGAGTTTGGTGCTGATTTTGCTTATACACTAGACTGCTGTGGAATTGGTGAGTTTGTTTGTGAGAACTGGAACGCAGGTAATGCTGTAGTTACATTCACCGGACAATCTGCACATCCTATGAATTCAAAAGGTAATTTGATCAATTCGTTATTATTAGCCAATTCATTTATGACCCAATTTCCAGCAAAAGAAACACCAGAGTATACAGAAGGTCGTGAAGGTTATTACTGGATGAAAAAGCTTGCAGGAAACTCAGCGAAGACCGTTCTTAATATGGATATTCGAGATTTTACGGAAGAAGGCTATGCGTATCGAAAAGCCTTTATTACTGAGCAGGTTCGTCTTTTTAATGAAACTAATAACAATAGAGCAGTTCTTGAAATTAGTGATCGTTATAGCAACGTGCATAACTTTTTAAAAGACTCTACATTACCTGTTGATTTAGCAATGGCGGCTTATAAAGAAAATGGCATAGAACCAAAAGTGATCCCTATGCGTGGTGGTTACGATGGGGCTGTACTTTCAGAAAAAGGACTACCGTGCCCTAACATCTTTACTGGAGCACATAACTTTCATTCGATATTTGAGTATCTACCTGTTCCATCATTAATCGCTGCGAGTAATGTAGTTAAAACAATAATTATTAATTTAACAGAACATGAAGGTGTATAAACATGGTTCAGTTAATACTTGTTCTTATTATTGTTGTTATTGCCGCCCGGATGATTCTAAAAGGCTATAAAGCTGAGCCCACCTTATTGATGTCAGGTATAGTTTTAATTTTTGCTACTGGAATATTTGGTTGGGGGCCGATGCTTCCAGCCTCTGTGTCGTCAACAAATTTCTCTGGATTTGATCCGTTTAAGTATATCCAATTTCTAATGGGGTATCGTGCGGGTGCATTAGGTTTGATGATAATGGCGTTAGTTGGCTTTGCTGATTATATGAGCCATATTGGCGCTAACGCAGTAGTCGTTCGCTTAGCTACAAAACCATTAAGTCGCATTAAAAACAAAAACATCATGCTGTTCTTTGCTTATTGTATGGCGAGTACTCTTCAGCTTGCTATCCCATCAGCAACTGGATTAGGTGTGTTATTAATGGGTACGCTGTATCCGGTAATGTTAGGTTTAGGCCTTTCTCGTGGTAGTGCTGCAGCGGTTATAGCTAGTTCGTTGGCGGTAAGTTTTACCCCAACCGGTGTTGATGCCATTCGTGCTAGTGAGGCATTAGGAATGGATTTAATGAGTTACGTTTCTCATTACCAAGCACCGACATCGATCATTACAATGATCGTGATCGGGATTATGCATGTTATCTGGCAAACCCATGTAGATAAAAAACACCCTGAGCAATTTGAAGAAGCCGCATTAGCAGAATCCAAAGAGGCAAGTTCTGCACCTAGTTACTACGTCATACTACCTTTGCTTCCTATTATTATGGCTGTATTTTTTTCTAAATTAGTGGTTTCAACTGTTAACATGGATGTAACAACGATTGTCTTTGTTTCCATGTTTATCGCTATGTTGTGTGAATGCATAACAAAAAGAAGCTTAAAGGTTGTATTTGATGGCTTTGGTGTCTTTTCAAAAGGAATGGGAAATGCGTTTAGTAGCGTTGTTGTTTTACTCGTGGCAGCCGGTGTCTTTGCTTATGGGATCCAAGCTACGGGCGCTATTTCTAATTTAATAATGCTTGCCGAGTCGGTTGGTTTACCAAGTGTCGCAATGACTTTAGTTTTTGCTGTTGTTACCTTGATGGCAGCCGTAATTATGGGATCAGGTAATGCACCATTCCTAGCGTTTGTTGAGTTAATTCCAACGATTGCATCGAGCATGGGAGCCAATACAGCTGCGATGTTAATGCCAATGCAACAAGCTTCAGCAATTGGTCGTTCAATGTCTCCAGTATCGGCGGTTGTTATCGCGTCAGCAACAGGAGCGAAGTTAAGCCCTTTTGATGTAGCCAAACGCACTTCAGTACCAGTATTGGTTGGTTTTGTGTTCCATTTTATTGTTGTATATGTATTTTATAGCTAAATTACATTTATATTTTTGAAACAAAAAAGCCACGAAACCTAAAATCATCAAAGGTTATGTGGCTTTTTCTTGGTAGTTAATATTGAGATTCTTAACCAACACAGATCAATAAAAACATGACACAATTTAGGTGTTAACCTACAAAAAACACCTAAATTATGTCATACTTAGCTTAGTCATGTAATCTATGGACAGAGCCTGTGAGCACCGAAGAATATTACTATCCAGCTGTTAGCGATAACCTACCAAAACACATCAAAAAAGGTCATCAACTCGTATTCAGTCGCCAAGACCTATCTGCTCGTGAAGCCGATCTGTTTGCATTGATGATCGCACAAATGAAAAGTAACGACTGGGATCACAGTACTCCTCATTACGCGTTCACATCTAACCAGCTTTCAGATTGGTTGGGTGTTGATACCAAACACATTGGCAGTAACTTAAGCCCTGTAGCTAACCGCCTTGCTAGCCGAAAAATTGGTATTAAGCGTGAAAATACAAAAGGGGATATCGAATTTGATTATCGACCTTTGTTCAAACATATCGCTTACAAGAATGGTGTGTTAACTATGGTTCCGAATGATATGCTCAAATCTGAATATATCGAATATAACCACGGTTTTGCGCTAATCAACACACGGAACTTTTTCGACGTAAAGAAAGAATACTCAAAACGTCTGTATGAGCTTCTAAGCCGATTTAAAAGCAAAGGCTATGAAATGCACGCGCAAAGCTTACAAGAGCTTAAAGGCGTGTTTGGATTACTAGATGAAGCAGGAAAAATAAAGAAAGATAAAAGTTCATTTAAGAACAACAGCGTATTTATGAAACGTTGTATTAGACAAAGTATTACCGATCTTTCAGAACACCCACAAATCAAAAAAGAGTTACTGTTTATCGACAGTGACAAAGGTGACTTTGGTTTTGAGTTAATAAAAAAAGGGCGAACAATTACTGGCATTCGTTTTTTATTCCGTTGGCTTAAACTCGGTACAGTAGACGAACTCAACCAACATGACGCTATCAAAACCATTAAAGAACTCGAACTCAAACGCCTACAAGATAACGTCAAGTTATCTGATGGTGAACTAGAAACGCTCGCTATTGCTTACCACTACATTGGTAAAGATGACAAAGCCACAAAAATTGAAGAAACCTTAGCTAAACGTCATTTCACCCCAGTCCCCGATACTGAACCAACAGACGATATTGATGCATTTTTAGATAAAATTGATACGCTAAGTGAAGTCAGTGGTAATCCTGAATATTAAATTAGAACTAAATAACTAACACATTTTAGGTATTGGAAGAGATAGCAACAGTGTTTAGAACTTTTTGATGCGATATAGGACGCATTTTAGGTAAAAAAAGGATTTGAAACCTAAAATGTGTCATCTATTGATAAATATGGCCCTTAAAAAAGTCATCATTGAATCGAATAACCTAAAAAAGCCATTTATCCCAAAAAAAACAAGAATCACACCTAAAATGTGTCACCTATATACCTAAAATAGGATCATAAACGCCTAAAATGTGTCACCTATACACCTAAAATAAGATCATAAACACCTAAAATAGGATCATAAACACCTAAAAAATGTTGTTTGAGCACCTAAAAGATGTCCTTTAATTGCTTTTTTCTTTTTTATTATCAATGAGTTACAGTACCTATAGATCTTATAGTCTTTATAGCTCTTATAGATCTTTATAGTTTATATAGATCTTTATAGTCATTGTGGATAACTGGAAAATCAAAGATTTACACAGTTTCCCACAATAGATAACAATGTTTTTTGATTTTATTTTAATATTACCAAGCTTTAATCGTACCAATTTTACCTTTTTGTTAACCTAAAGTGCTCTCTTTTGCTTGTATTCGTACATTACTCACCAGGAGTCTAAACCTAATTATTGTTGATACAGTATTTTTAATACTGCATTTTCTATAAATACTAAATTAACTAAGCCTATCTGAATTAACATATTCAAGAATACTGTGTTTATGATTGTTCATATATTAAGCTCAGGCTAAAGTTAGTAAAAAGTCATTATGTAATTATTAATAAAGGTTAGAAATTAAAGAGAATGTTTGTTTTCTTTAAAGTAATAAAAGTTATAGTGCGTTAGATGGGTAATATTCACTGCTTTATGACTGTATTTCTATGTGTGTAGTGATCTATGCACATCAATCACTAAATGACGATATCTATATTGGCCAAACGCAATGTATTGTTAATCGCTGAGTTGAACATCATTATGTAGCCAATTCTCATTCACACCCAGAGCAAAATCAAACCTCTCAACTTAAGCAACATCATTAAAGTGACAATGTAACTTTAATCTTTTAGTTCCCGAACACATGTGTTCTTATTGTCCCTGTAAGCTCTTATATTAAGCACAGCGGATATCCTAAGCTTCGCTATCATAAACCCCTTAATAATCACTACACGTTCTTTTTATCCTCATATTTTAAGACATTCTCAAAACCTTACCTTCCTATTAAGCATGCTCTTTGCTGTAGGTAGATATTAATACCGGTTTTTCCTGTCGAATGACAAAAGGAAGATATCACGCGTTCTATTACTATTTAGTCAAATGATGGCTTTGAAATTGATGTACTTTTATGTGCCTCGATGGGGCCCGTTCAATGTTTTATAGTGCTAAGGGATTGATAGGATGAGTCATTGAAGGGGAGGTATTTTAGGACGAAGTCCTTTTTTTTCTTTTCTAAATAGTAGATATATTTATATATCTACTAACCTATCTCTATTTTAATAGAGACTAAAGAACCTCTAGCATTCCATAATGTTTTTTCATACTTTCGTTTTTAATTTATATAAACATACTTATCCACAACAACACACTCAATAATCAAATTAAACCGATTGATTAATTTTTCATCTCAAACCTAGCATTATAAATGTATTTAATGTTCAGTTTTTGAGTTGATATTTATAATAGGTATGACAAAAAACCGCAGTTAAGCGGCATCTTATAAAAAGAGGGAGTTAGTGCTCTGTGGTGTAGTTACCACCAAAGATAGACGATTCAATCACTCGTCCTTGCGGATAACGTTCGCTAGGTTGTTGTGTTGTCGTATCTGTGCGCAATACAGTAGGTCGTTGACGTTTCTTCCATACATATGCATCACTAAATGCTTCATAGCGTACCCAGAGGGTTTTAAATCCCTTTTTAACGCGGTTAGCAATGGAACGTAACTTTGATTTTTTAACATCTTCATCGTTATCAAGACCAAAAATATTAATAAATTTTTGAGTTAATGACTTATAAGCAGGTTTTGAGTACACACGGGGTAAATTTTCATCTTTCAGATCTAAGTTAACCAACAGATCACGATCTTGTAGATAGACGGCATCAATGACTAAGTAATCAGCCATTTTTAATAACTTTATAGCGTGATAATAACGCTTATCATTAATTGACTCGCCCCAACACTTTTCATAATTCTTAATAATTGTGTTATGGGTGATCGTATCCATGTGCTCTAGCTTTGGTTTACCTATTTGATAGGTTTCAACCTCAAGATCACAACACATGGCCACCATGATTTTAACGCACGTTTCACGCTGGCGTTTTTGCAACCCGTAAACAATCGATTGACAGTAATTTAAGTCGTGTAATTGACCATTATAAGCATGAGGATTATCAATAAATCGAGCAAAAGCTAGCAATAACCGTTTAGTACAATACGGAAATTTTGCTTTTCCTGATGCGTTATGTTTTTGAGAACCAAGTTGTGTAATTCGTTGCTCAACGATTAACTGACGAGCAGAAATATCACGCTTAAACTGAGATTGATTCTTAGGATGCTTACGCTTAGATGTTGACATGAGACACGCCCTCATCATAACCATATTGATCAATTAATGATCTATCGCTATGTGAATGGGTACTGTGTCTAGGTAGCTGCTCCATGCAGTAGAGATTGATATTCATTTTTATTCCAGAGTGTAGGTTTAATTAGAGTTCCACCCCTAACATTAAAAACAATATACATTTAAATAATTGAAAAAACAACAACACTGTAAGACAGAGACAGAAACAAAAAAACCTGAATCCTCTGGAAATTCAGGTTCTTTTGCGAATGCTATTTTGTCGAGTTGGAAGCTCGACACATTCTAATTCGAAAAATACACTACATAGTAAGCTATGTAGTAGTGTGCTATGTAATGCACTTCGCTATCGAATATTCAACAAATTATAGCTGATAAGATGAAAATGTAAAGATTCAAAAACATACTAATCTAGATCTTTTTGATCTTTTTTTATTTCATTTTTTAAGATGGATACGATCCAATCAGTTTGTGTGATTTTCGTTCTTTCATTCTGATTTAACTTATTAATTTCATTATCTATCTTTATCTTTAGCTCTTTGGGGCACCGGAATGTAATAGATATACTTTTTGATGTTGTTGATGGATTATATTTTTTCATTGCCACCCTTTTCTGTCTTACAGTTTTGCTGTACAATCTGTCTTACAGTACTCCTGTAAGTGTATCATTCATTATTGTGGTTGATAGAAAATCCCCTTTCTACCAACCACGAATCAAATGAGAGGGTAATCTCTATGACTAACTATCATAATAACATGCACCAAAATATTTTTCCTGATTTAACAGCGAAACAACTTATTGTTTTGGTGCATTATTCATTAGGGAAAAGTGCCAAAGTGATTGAAGATGAATTAAATTGTTCAAGAACAACAGTTGAAAAACATTTATCAGAAATTCGAATCAAATTTAACTGTAATAAATCAAGTGAGATCAGAGTAATATACTTTATGAGAATAATAACAAAACTAATAGATTAATATATTCTTTAAGGGGCTAGGATTTTCCTAGCTTTTTTTTTATTTTTTAAAAGGCATAATTATAGAAACAAATAATAAAGGAATTTAAAATGACCAAAATAAAAGATTCATTTCCAAATGAAAATAATATTACAGTGACAATTACTCTTAAAGGTAAACATGCTGAAAATTTATTAAATGCATGTTCTCGTTCTAAAAGGAGTAGAAGAAGTGAGATTACAACAAGAATTGAAGATCATCTAATTAATAATAAAAATTATATCGTTAATTAAATTAACATCAAAAAATATTTTATTAAATTATCTAGTCAACTGAGCGCCAGTAGAGCGCGGGCAGGATAGCCCAATAAAAACTACTTGTCGCCACTCACGGGCGGCGACCATTGCTGACAGGCGTGGGAGTACGTGATTTTTAAAAATCGCCCATAACTTATTAAATGGATAAAAATCATAATGTTAAAAATAATGTATGCGTTAATCTCATACGAAGATTTTGCGCAGTGCCACGGATTACAACAATTGTGTGATAAATCTTTTAATAATTTCAAAATATTAAAAGTACATTTTATTGCAGAGATCGATAATGGGATTGTTTTTTCAGCTCTTCTTTCTGATGACAATCAAAATATACATCCTCTAAAAATATCCTTATTTAGAACAACAATCAAACATGTGGTAAAAAAAACGCATCCTGCAAATCCAGATCCAAGCTCAGTTAAATCCCTAAACCGATATCTTCGAAAAGTAAATAATCGTTCAATAACTAATAAAAATTGGAAACAATTTTTAGACTCTAAGAAAAAAATTATTTCTCAATACCACAGTTAAAACTTAATCGGCTTGTAAAAAGATGACTTATCGAAATACCTCCTTATTTCGATGTGCCATGACGCATCAATATTAGTTAATTGAAAATTGGAAAATATATGTTTAATAAGATTAAAGATGCTATTACGCATCGGTTTTATCGTGTGTTACTCCTTATGTTGTTAATGCCAACTTTTGCACACGCATCATCATCAACAGGTATGCCATGGGAAGATCCTTTGAGTAAAATTGTTGACTCTGTAACAGGGCCTATGGCATTTGGGGTCTCGGTTTTAGGTGTCGTTGTTGCTGGTTTTGCACTGGTGTTTGGTGGACAGCTTGATGGATTCGTTCAAAAAATTGCCATTCTTGCTTTAGTTATTGCCGTCATAGTGATGGCAACAAACGTGATGAGTGCATTGTTTGGCATTTCATCAACAGTCGTAGCTATGGGGGCACTAAAAACCCTCACTATCGCGTAGGGCTCAACAATGAGCGAACAATTACAACATGTTCGCATATTTAAGTTTAATCGAAGTCATTTATTCCTGGGAGGTGAACGAGAGTTAGTGCTTGTTACCTCCCTTTTCTGTCTTGTCTTAATTGTTATTTTACAGAATGTCATTGCTGCAATAGTCGGCATGATTTTGTGGACAGCATTGCTGCCCGTTTATCGATTGATGGCAAGTGCAGATCCCCGAATGTCCAAGGTTTATACTTTATATGCGCGTTATCAACGCTTTTATGCCGCTCACGGCATGAAACATTATGGGAAAGTAAAATGATCCCGTTAAAAACATTTCGAAACCATCACAAAGGTTTCTCTGATTTACTCAATTACGCTGCCATGGTTGATGATGGCATTATCGTTAATAAAGATGGCTCTTTTTCAGCAGGATTTTTATACAGAGGACTCGATATTAGTAGTTCTACCGCCTCCGAACGAAATCACATCGCTAATAGAATGAACCAAACCCTTGCCTCATTAGGAACGGGGTATATGACTCAAATAGATGCCATACGCTCAGTAGCATCAACGTATTCCGCCCCTGAAGGCTCACACTTCCCTCACGCTGTTTTTAAAATGATAGATGATAGCCGACGATTCTTTTTCGAAGAGGGTGGTAATAAGTTCGAATCACGGTATGTACTTACTATTACCTATATGCCCCCCTCTAAAAATCTATCAAAAATTACTGAACTCGTGTTTGACGAAAGCGAAATTGATCGGGCAAGTCCAGCAACACGTAATCTAGGGAGATTCAAAAACAAGCTAGTTGAGCTACAAGGGATGCTCGACACTTTTCTACAAGTCGAACGCTTAAACGCTAAAAATAAGCGGGGTGAATGGCAAGACGATTTTTTGAGTTTCATCAACTTTACGATTATAGGTCAATGGCAACCTATTACACTCCCTCACACGCCTATGTACTTAGACAGCTATTTAGGGACATACGATTTTTGGACGGGCTTAAAACCTAAGTTAGATCAGGCGTATATTTGTTGTATATCCATCGATGGGTTCCCTAACTTCGGGCACCCAAACATGTTAAGTGCATTAGATTACTTAAATGTTGAGTATCGCTGGCATTCTCGCTTTTGTCATTTTGATGCAGCTCAAGCTATTGAGCTTTTGAATAAAGAACAAAACAAGTGGAAACAGAAGGTTATCTCTTTTAAAGACAAATTGCTTAAAACCAATAATCCAGCACAAGATGATGATGCACTTGATATGGTTAATCAATATAAGAGTGCAATGACCGCCGTATCAAAAGGTGATATTCAATATGGCCATTACACAACAACGATTGTTTTACGTCATACCGAGATAGAAAAACTTGAGCTGGCAGCAGATGAAGTAACAAAGTGTCTGCGTAATATCATGGGGTTTACGTGTCGCATCGAAACCGTCAACGCAGTTGAAGCCTTTCTCGGCACATTGCCATCAGATTCATTACATAATGTTAGAAAGCCGCTCATTAGTACCATGAATCTTAGTCACTTATCACCGTTAGCTGGGATTTGGACGGGGAATGAAAAATGCCCTTGCCCATTTTATCCTGAGAACTCCCCCCCTTTAATGTATTGCAATGCAGAAGGGAATACCCCCTTCCGATTTAATCTACACGTTAACGATTTAGGCCATACTTTGGTTTTCGGTCCGACAGGTGCAGGTAAATCGACACTACTTGCAACGATTGCCGCTCAATTTATGCGTTATTCCAACGCATCATTATTTGCCTTTGATAAAGGCAACTCCATGTATGCCATCAGTCAGTGTGGTGGTAAACATTTTGATATTGGAGGTGATAACAATAGCCCTAGCTTTGCGCCATTAGCCGATCTCGATAATGATTTTGAATGGTGTGAGCAATACATCGAGCAACTATTAGTCTTGCAAGATGTGACGGTTACCCCGGCCATGCGTTCTAAAATCAATGAAGCGTTAAAGCGCATGACTGGAAAGGGGATCAAGACACTCAGTGAATTTGTAGCAATGGTTCAAGATGATGCCATTAAAGAAGCCATTGTTTATTACACAACGGGCAGTCGGTGTGGTGACTTACTTGATGCAGAAGAAGATTCATTAGAACTGAGTCATTTACAGGTCTTTGAAATTGAATCTTTAATGAATCGCGGTGATAAAGATCTGATACCGGTTCTGCTTTATCTCTTTCGAAAAATTGAACGCGCCTTAAAAGGCCAGCCATCGATGATTATTATTGATGAAGCATGGATTGCGCTTTCTCACCCCGTTTTCAGAGAAATGATCAAGGAGTGGTTAAAGGTATTACGTAAAGCAAATTGTATTGTGATGATGGCAACGCAATCTCTGACCGATGCAGTAAAAAGCGGTATGTTAGATGTACTAATCGAATCATGCCCCACTCAAATATTTCTTCCTAACGCCAAAGCCGAGCAGTTCGCTGAAATATACAGTCAATTTGGGCTTAATAGCAGACAAATTGAAATCATCAAGAATGGTCGTCCCAAGCGTCAATATTACGCATTTACACCAGAAGGCAGTCGATTATTTGATCTTGCCTTAAATCCATTAGCCCTCGCCTTTGTGGGGGTATCCGATAAGGAAGAATTGGCAGAGCTAAAACAAACCATCAATGAATACGGTGATGCATGGTATCTGCCGTGGCTCGATCTTAAAAAGGTTAAATATTAAATTCAGAGGATCTTATGAAAAAAATTTTTTTTGTGGCTGTTATTTCGTTATTTAGCACCCACAGCTACGCCCTTTTCTGTGCGAACTGCGCAAACACATGGCAAATGGCCGCAGCTAATACAAAACAAGCGCAATCTTATTTGGAAACAGTAAAACAAACACTGAACTCAGTTAAGTCATTACAAAATGAAGCACAGTCTATTGCTTATCAATTTGAGAATCTCAAGAATTTAAAACAACACAACTGGGGAGATGCTTTAAATCAAATAGACAAATTAGGTCGTATTGCACGAGAAGGTCAAGCACTCAGTTACTCACTTTATGATCTTAATTCCACTTGGAACGAAAGATTTAAAGGTTATGAGGGATGGGCAGGACAAGAGCAAACAAATAGAGAAATGACGCAGAAATACAAAGAATGGGGTGATACGATGCGAGATACGGCTAAGTCGTCTTTAAAAGTCGCACAAGAAATGGCGCGTATTCAAGAAGAAGACGAAACCACGATTACTCAATTGCAGCAAAATTCTAGTGCATCAACAGGCGCATTAACCGTGGCACAAGCGGGTAATGAGATCGCAGCTCAAACCACACGTCAGCTACAAAAAATGCAAACATTGATGCAAACCGATATTCAAATGACAGCAACTAATATGGCGTTAGCCTCTGAGAAACAAGAGCAACGTCAAGCCGCCACCGATGCCATGATCGCTTCACCTGATGAATTGAAAACCAATATTCATAACGGTAAGGACTGGTCAAAGCTCTGGTAATAACTCAAAGAGAAATCATCATGAAAAAATTCATCATTTTAACCGCTTTTCTTGTTCCCGCTTTATTAGTTGGGTGTTCTGATCCTGCGCAAGCGAAAAAAGAACGTTGCACTCAGTTACAAAATCAAGGAACTGACGCAAGTATGGGAAAAGGGACTCGTAAGTACAGTGAAATAAAAGCTGAATGGGATAAATTACAATGTCATCAAACCGATATTATTCACGGATAATGCAAGGGGCTTTTATAGCCCTTTTTTCTTCTTTCACCCACGCCGCAGAAGTTGCGCAAGATAACTCCCTCGATAAAATCATTCAAGCCTTTCACGATAAAGCCACCGCATGGGAACCCATAATACAGAACCTCACACTAGGGTTATTTGGCGCGTTGCTGACAATCTCAATGGTATGGCAATTTAGTCAAATGGCTATCAAGGAGGGAACTGGATTAGTTGATGTCATTGCAGAACTGACTCGCAGAGCCATTACTATTGGGGTCGCAATTTGGCTATTTAATTCTGCCCCCGATTTGGCGCGAATATTAATAAACTCATTTGTTGAAGTTGGGTCAAAAATATCAGGGAGCACTGTTACATTCAGTCCCAGTAATGTCTTTGAGTTAGGAATGAATATAATCTCTATTGCATGGAGCAAGTCATCATTAATTAAACCTGTTAGTTCATTGATATTCTTTTTATCCGCTTTAATTATATTAATCTGCTTTGCAATGATGGCAATGGAAATGACCATCCTCATCGTTTCTGGTTACATCACGGTCTCTGGCGGCATTGTAGCTATGGGATTTCTTGGGAGCGAATGGACAAAAGAACACGCACTAAATTACTTTACTGCGGTACTCGGCATTGCTTTTAAAATGTTGGTCATGCAACTCATTTTCATTATTGGTTACTCCTTTATACAAGATTGGGGAACATCAATTGATGCTGACAGTTCTAATATTGATTATTTATCCCTAATCGGGGTCTGTATTGTTTTTGCTGGCATGATGCGTGAAATACCTCAAATTGCAGCATCATTAGCATCAGGTCGATTCACTATGGCGGGTGGAGGTGTTCAATCCGCAGGAGGAGGGATTGTAGGAGCGGCGGCGGGTGCTGCCCTGTTAGCCAGCGGTGCAGGTGTAGTCGCGGCAAGCAAAGTGGCGGGATTGGGTGATACTGATTCATCATCCAATGCTGATAATACAACACCGAACAGTCAAGGCGGGATAGACACAGGTGAGGGTGATAATGGGGAAGCCTATGAAACTCACTTAGCCAAACAAGCTGAAAATAATGCCTCTTCTTCAAATACGTCCACTACTTCAAGTCCTCACGTTGATAACCCCCACTCAGATAATACCGCCCCAAATAATCAGGGAGCAGATACAGGTAAAGGTGATGATGGTAAGGCATATCAACAATCAAAGCTTAAGCAAGCGGCAGTGACAACCGCTAAAGCAACAGCGAAAGTAGCAGGAGGGGTCACAAAAGGGGTTTTACATGCGGCTGCGGAGCAAAGTTCGGTTGGTCGCCACATGGCAAGAGCCGCTACTCACATGTCACAACATGCTGAAAAAAGTAAAATTGATAGTCAAACTCCCGACTATCAAGCCATTCATGAAAGGTTAAGCAAGCACTTAGTCGTTGATGACGGTAATGATCCCAATAATTTTAGAGACAATATAATGCAAGCGAGTGAGCATCATGAAAAAGACAAAAAACAAGACGAGTAATGTTCATCTCGATGAACAATCACTGATGTACCTAAGAGCAAAACACGAATGGGATGAACGAATAGGCAGTACATTAAGCCAAGCGCATAATTGGAAACTCGCGGCCTTTAGTTCTATGTTTATTGCGGTGTGTGCCGTTGTTGGTGTCGGTTACATTGGTGCTCAAAGTAAAATAGAACCCTATGGCATCGCTTTACAAGGCGACAGTGTTTTACCTATTGCCCCCTTAAATAAACTAAAAGAAACCGAAATTGAACGTTTTAAAGTCACGGAAATTGAGAACTTTATAGAAGAAGTACGAACTGTTTATATTGATGTTGAAGCGCAGAAAAGCATGGTCCGAAAAGCCTATAGTCATTTGCGCTCAGGTGATCCAGCATACTTACAAATAACCGCACAATTTAAGCAACAAAATCCGTTTGAACGTGCAGAAACGGAATTAGTTAAAGTCAAAGTTGTTGCTGTTTTACCTTTATCACCAAACACTTATCAAGCTGAATGGGATGAAACAGCCACAAACAGTACCACTGGGCTGCAATTATCTAAGCAACGTTATAAAGCAACGCTAAACACCTATGATATCCCCCCAACGTCAAAAGCCGCTATTCACAATAACCCCCTCGGTTTTTACATCAAAACATTCAATGATGTAGTTATTTCTCACTAACACTCGGATTTTATTATGAATAAATTACTGCCGATCTTATTGATCGTCAGCGCGAACGTGTGCGCGCAATCTGTACCCGCGATTAATACATCGGATATGTCCTCACCATTACTCGGCCAAAATCAGGCTTTAACCGCTAAAGAGAAACACGGACTCGCTTTAGCCAAAAAATGGATCAACGGTACATCTCGACCTATTACGCAAGGTGATGGCTCCGTCACCTATTTTTACGGGACAACCATGCCTCAAGTTGTATGTGCCCCACTCAAAACCTGTGACATTCAACTGCAAGCAGGAGAGCGGATCACTAAAAAAGGCGTCAATATTGGTGACAGTGTTCGATGGGTTGTGAGTCCTGCAATCTCTGGCGAGGGAGCAAAGCAAATCACTCACATTATTGTTAAACCCTCTGATGTGGGCTTAAACACAACAATGGTGATCACAACCAACAAGCGCACTTATAACATTGGCCTATCATCACGGTCGCATGACTGGATGCCGACCATTAACTTTGATTATCCTGAAGAGGTGCAAGCCGAATGGGATAGCTATTACGATACTCAACAGCAACACATTGCTGAAAAAACGCTGGGGAACGGATTAAATATTGATAACCTCGACTTTAATTATGCCGTGTCAGGCCGTGGGGCATTTAAACCGCTTCGGGTTTACAACAACAGTGTAAAAACCATTATTGAAATGCCCTCTTCTATTAACGCTGGCGAGTTACCCTCTTTACTTGTTGTTAATGCAGGCAAAAAAGAAATTGTGAATTATCGCTATCGGGACAATAAGTTCATTGTTGACCAATTAGCGAAACAAATTGTGTTGATTATGGGTGTGGGTAGCGATCAACAATCCGTGTTAATTACCTATAAGGGCAAATGATGAAAAACCTCTTTTTTAGTGTCCTTCTTTTACTCACTGGATGCGCGAACCCATTAGTTGATATTGGTGGCAATGTTAACAATGTTTCACTGACTCAATCCCACGCGAAACAAATAACAGACAGTGTGGCAAAAGAGTTAAAAAAACGCTTTTATGCGCGTGCTGTTTTTGATTTTCCTCATGATCCTAACAATGTCTTTGCCGCCTCCTTAGAGCAATCATTACGCTCACAAGGCATGGGGGTTGCTATCAACAATCAATCCCAATATCGACAATTACGTTATCATTTAGACGCACTGAATAAGACTCAATTTTTCATTGAAATTGATGTGGGTGAGGTTCACTTTCAGCGTATCTGGATTGTAGAAAATGGCATATTAGCCCCATTAGTGAGTACGGCTAATTTTGAGGGGGTGAAGCATGAATGAACACTCACCTAATGGCTTAACCACAAGTGCCGATCCCAAAAAAGGTTTTTTAGGGGGCGGCATCTCTAAAAAACTACTGGGTATCATTATCGCTGGGATTTTTTTGCTGCTGATGTTTACGGTCTATATTATTTCACAAAAAGGCCAACATAAAACAGTCGATGAACAAACAGCATCAATCCAAACAGAAGCATCAAACAGTGGAAGTGACAGTAGCAATGGAGGGATGAATGAAATATTAAATCAAGCACCCGATAAAAACCGAATCACCCCATCAGCATCATTACCCACACTCACATCACCCAAAACGACTATTGATGAAAAGGCACCATTACTGACTTCGCCAGCTCAACCTCAAGAGTCCGAAGTTGATAGAAAACAGCGTTTAAATACTGAGCGCGAGCAAACACGTATTCGTCAACTCAAGGAGCAACAATTTCAAGCGGCGTTAACGGCTCAATCAAGCGTCAATGTTGATATGAAAGACGATAGCCCTAATGGCTCTCCCCCTCAACAGGCATCAGTACCCAACCTGCCTCAACAACCGCAAATTCTTGCTGAGAATGATCCCAATAACCAAGCGTCAAAAATGGCGTTTGCTAAGGAAAAGCACAGCAATACGTACTTATTACAAGGCCGTGAACAGCCGTTAAGCCCGTATGAATTAAAGGTAGGGACGGTTATTCCTGCCACGCTGATAAGCGGTATCAACTCCGACTTGCCAGGTCAAGTGATTGCCTCTGTCAGCCAGAATGTGTATGACAGCGCAACAGGTAGCCATTTATTGCTGCCGCAAGGCGCGAAACTGTACGGGGTTTATGACAGCAACGTTTCATACGGTCAAGATCGATTACTCATGGCATGGACTCGCGTTAACTACCCTGACGGTACAACCCTTGAACTCGATGGAATGGGGGGGATTGACGCACAAGGTTATGCTGGCTTTGAAGATCAAGTTGACCACCATTATTGGAAAATATTCGGTAACGCATTCATTCTCGGCATGATCACAGGCGCAACCGAAGCGGGGGTAAGTGACAATAACAGTGATGATAATACAACTGCTGAATCCGTCAGTAATGGAGTAGCAGAGCAATTTGCAGAAACAGGCTCAACACTGATTGAAAAAAACCTCGATGTACAACCTACTATCAAAATCCGAAACGGTTACAAGTTTAATGTCATGCTGAATAAAGACGTTATTTTGCAGCCATACCACCCTATTTAATGGATTAACAACAAATGAAATATACCGTTATTGGGGTCATGCTTAGTCTTGCATGGCCTGCATTAGCGCAAGCCTCTTATATTAGAACAGAGGCTTACGCGACGCACTTAGACCATCAGAAAATTCACATATCAAGCACACTAACCCAACCGATAACCAAAGCACCTCCATCCCCTCTTCTTTCTCAGCCTACAACCATCAAAACACAAACATTGCGCTCTCAAGCATTATTTGGGTTTGATAGCTACCACATTACGAACACTACCGCTCTTAACGGCTTAATCAACACGCTGCAATCTAGCCCAGTAAAAACTATCACCATCACAGGCTATACCGATAGTCGGGGAAGGATTTCCTATAACCAACGTTTATCTGAGCAAAGGGCGCAATCTGTTAAGCGGTACTTAAAACAAAAAGCCCCACAGCATAGATACCTCATACAAGGAAAAGGCGAACAAAACCCTGTCGCAACCAACATGTATTTGTGGGGAAGAGAACAAAACCGACGCGTTGTTATTACGTTTGAAGGTGAACGATGAACAATAAACCTTTTGGCTATCAAGAGAAAAAACATGGCTTGCCGCTGATTAAGCGGCTTGGCTATCTCATTCTCTTCTTATGTTTAGCGACATTATTAAATATCGCGGCCACTGAGTACGTTGCACAACAATTCGGTTGGCCTCATTGGACACCGAGAAACCCTTTTTCATGGATGTTATGGGCGATTCAATACCCTGAATATAAAGACTTCTTTCGTCAAATATGGATAGGATTTTTAGTTGTACTCGCGGTGATGGGTGGAGGCATATCAATGATCATGTACTTTGCCAAAAAACCACAAGGCAATAAAACCTCGGCGGGTACTGCCGCTTTTGCCGTCAAAGAAGACATTGAGCAAGCGTCTTTACTCACGGGGGATGGTGTTTATGTCGGAGGGTGGGAAGAAAAAATAGGGGCAACAAAACTCAATCCTCTAGCGAGTGCTATCCAAATGCATTACTTACGACACAATGGCCCTGAGCATATTCTGTGTTTCGCCCCTACCCGTTCGGGTAAAGGCGTGGGCTTGGTCTTACCTACGTTGTTGAGCTGGCAAGGATCAGCGTTGGTACTTGATATTAAAGGTGAGCTTTATTCGGAAACCGCAGGCTGGCGCAGTACGCAAGGCGGCAACATTTCATTGTTATTTGATCCTGCTCGACCTGAATCAGTCGGTTTTAATGCATTAGAAGAAGTAAGAATAAACGCGCCGGTTAATGGGCGGTTCACAACTAATGGTTATGAAGTCTCAGACGCTCAAAATATTGCCCTTATGCTGTCTAATCCCAATGGAGACGATATTTCTAAAGATCACTTTAAACAGCAAGCGTACTCATTAATTACTGCCCTTATCATTCACAACCGCTACAAATCAGCACACACGGGGGAAATGGCGAGTCTTGCTGATTTAGGCGAAAACCTCAAAGATCCTGACACATTAGATATCTACGCCATGTTTTCAAAAATGATGACATTCCCTCACATGGACAAGAACAGCGAACAAGAAGAAGTGGCATTTACAAAAGAAGACATGGACGAGTTAATCAGTTTAGATAAAGCTGATACTCACCCACTTGTGCTTCAAATTGCGGCTGATATGTACAAAAAAGCCGATCGCGAATTAGCAAGTATCATCTCAACGGCATCGGCTGCATTTAACTTATTCTTAGATCCTGTTGTCGCAAAGAACACTAAACACAGCGATTTCACCATTGATCAACTCCGCAATGATGATAAGCCGCTTTCGTTATATGTAGTCACAAGACCCAATGATATTGAACGACTCAAGCCTTTATCACGGATGTTGTTCACATTAATCTTAAAACGCGCAACTGAAACGTTAGATAAACCTAAACATCGCCTATTAATGATGATGGATGAATTCACCTCAATGGGACGGTTACAAGCCCTTGAGGATTCCATCGCTTATGTGGGGGGCTACGGCATTAAGATTTATTTGATTGTTCAAGATACTGAACAACTTTATAAGGCTTACGGTAAACAAGAAACCATCATGTCGAATTGTCATATCCGTATTGCTTATGCGCCCAACAAAATGGAAACCGCAGAATTATTATCGAAAATGACGGGAACAATGACCGTTGCTGAAATATCAACCACGGTATCAGGAAAGCGTTCAGGCATGACTGATAACGTCAGTTATTCGATCAATGAGAAAAGCCGTCCACTGCTTACTCCCGATGAATGTCTACGTTTACCCGCGCCACTCAAAGACGAACACGGAATGATAAAAAAGGCAGGCAAGATGCTTATTTTTGCGGCAGGTTTTCCACCTGTGTTTGGTACTCAAATTTTATGGTTTATCGATCCTGTATTTAAGCAACGTCACTCCAGTGCAGGCGGTAAAATGATCGCCCCCAACGTCGCCGATCAAGTTGCGTTACTCAATAAACCTATTTGGGGGGAGGATGACGAATAATCAAAAGATAGTTGGCCTGTTGATTGGCCTTGCCTCTGTTACCGTAGGGTTTGCAGCCATTGGGTTTAGCATCGGTTATCGTTGGAACGAAAGTATTTCTTATCCCCCTGGTCTTTACCGTTTAACCCAATCAAGCACAACCTATCAAAAAGGGGATTTAGTTTTATTTTGCCCACCCAATAATGCCGCAATTCAAATGGCAAAAAACCGAGGTTACTTGAAATTTGGTACATGTGACGGCGGTGTAACCCCCGTTATGAAGCGTATCGTTGGCACCAGTGGCGATAAAATAACGTTTAACCACACCATACACATTAACGGCCATAAGTTAGATCGCACCTATCTTTTAAAAGAAGATGGCGAACATCGACCATTACCTCAATTAAGCAATTTCACTATCGAGAAAAACCACGTCTTTGTGATTTCAGATCACCTACCGACCGTCAGCTTTGACAGTCGCTACTACGGTGCTGTACCCGCCACAAATATTATCGGTCATATCATGCCAATTTGGACACCATAACCCAATAGCCTTATGCACATATCCATAGGGGAGTGAAGACATTAAAACGATCGCAGCGACCTTGTGGGTATGTGTATAAGGCGAGCCGCACACTGATTCTAGGAATATTAATATGGCTAACTTAATCAGAGATAAAGCATTACAGCATTATCTCGACACGGTATCACTCATCGACCCCTATAAAGCAATTAATACAGATTATCCGATTGAGATCCGTGGTTGTTTTCTTGGCGAACCACTATTTCAAGCGATCTTTATAGTCAACACTCCTCGCCAATTTCTTGCTGACTTGAAGCGTCATCAATCTTTAGAAATAGTGAATGAAACGCTTCACTGTATCGAGGGAAAACTAGACAGTACATTACTCTTAAAAGCCATCCCCTCATTATCCGATTTTAAAAAAGTATTAGATAACCTCGGTAATGATTATGACGAACTTTTACAGCTCGTCATCGAATGGAAAAGCAACGGAGCAAATCAAATAGAGCTGACTTGTTATCATGATATGTACGTTATGGAAGAGGCAAATGAAGACGATACATAAAAGATCAAACATTGATGTGAAACAGTTGGATTTTGCTTATCATGTCGCTAAACGATTGGATGAACACCGAGAACTGATAGAGGACATCGAAAAAAACACGGGTTTTTTTTCTAAACTTGAATATCAAACCTATAAAGAGATCGCCCAGAAACAAGATGATTACTTGGTTTATCTTTATTACCTACGAATGGGACACCAAGTTATTGAGTGCATTTACCCCTCAAAATTCACGGCACAATTTCCGTACGTCAGACCTCGCCCTTCCTGCTTATCAAAAGTACATATAACAACGTCAATATTCGTTCGTGTTATGAACATTATAGGATGGCGTTCTAACGGAAAAATTAAACCAAAACAACTAGGAGATGTTATCCAACATCTAACCGCTCATAGATCGCTTATTAACGCGGTAGACACAAACACTCACTTTTTCAATGAGCAATGTTTTTGGCATGAGTCTCACGCTCGATACCAAGATGATTATTTCCAATATTTGTATCTGCTCCAAAATGGCAAAGCATTTAATGAAAAAGATCCGTCCAAAAACATGTGCCCTAGACCAAGCGTACTTAAACCATCAACGTTCAAGCAGAAAATATAATGGAAGCTAAATATGCCTCAAAAATGCTTAGATTGTAATAAAGTTATATTGCCCAACGATGATGCAGGGCTATCCGCAACAGCGTGTAAATATTGCGGTTCTACCAAATTAGTATGTGATCACCCAAGCGGGCACTTCGATCCAATCAAAGGTTGCTTTGTTTGTGGCACCTGCGGACATGAATATAGAAGTGGAGTAAAACAACTACGAAAGCTAGCAGAAGGTAATAATTCATTATCTAAGTTAGCAAAATTATTAGATATACAATGAAAAGTCTTTCTTTCTATTCTGATTTGCAGACCAAGCGTACTTAAACCATCAATGTTTAAGCAGAAAATCTGAAATACCCCAATTGGCATCTAACGAGTAGATAGCGATAAAGTAAATACTACGAATTTACCTCCCAAAAAATCAGCTTCCTCTATTTCATATCATTCCCTCAACATCATATTAAGGAATATATCATGCGCTTATTTATCGCTGAAAAACCATCCCTCGCTCAAGCCATTTTTGAAGGCTTAAATGGCGATCCGAAAACAGAAAAACTCAACGGCTATTTCCAACATGGAAATGATGCGGTTACATGGTGTTATGGCCATATGCTCGAACCCTTTGACCCACAAGATTACGATTCAAAATATGCATCATGGCAATTTGATGACCTCCCGATCAAAACCCATATACCACCTCAACTAAAACCCAAGCCTGAAAGCAAAAAACAATTGAGTATTATCTTAGATCTCATAAGCAAAGCAGAGTCGATTGTTCATGCTGGCGATCCTGACGAAGAAGGTTGCTTGCTCATAGATGAAATATTGGGGTATGCCAATAATAAGAAGTCTGTAAAACGCTTATTAGTTGCTGATCTTAACTTAGCCCCTGTTAAAAAAGCCCTTGCTAACTTATTACCAAATGAACAATTTCAAGGTATGACGCAAAGTGCATTAGCCCGTTCACTTGCCGATCAAAGTTTCGGGTATAACTTAACCCGTGGTTGTACATTGAAAGGAAGAGAAAAAGGATTTGATGGCGTGTTGAATGTAGGCCGTGTTCAAAGTGCAGTACTTGGGCTTGTTAATACGCGAACATTAGCAAACCACAACCACACTGAAAGTTTCTATTACAATGTTCATGCGGTCATTGATGTTAATGGCCATCACGTTAAAGCTCAGTATCAACCAACAGAACACGACCAGCTAGATGAAAAGAAACGCATTATTTCAGAGGCCAATGCAAAGAATATAGCGCAACGTGTTAGCGATAAATCAGCCTTAGTGACACTGGCAATGACAAAACCAGAAAACACTAAGCCGCCATTGCCTCTTAATCTATCAACACTTCAACAATTATGCGCAAAGCAGTTCGGTTACTCCGCCTCTAAGACGCTAGACATCATGCAAAAATTGTATGAGACGCATAAGCTACTGACCTACCCGCGAACAGATAGCCGTTATTTATCCGATGAACATTTTTATCAAGCCGCTGACTTGGCAAAATCAATCGCACAAACTGCACCATCATTCGCTGACGCGTGTTTAAATATGGATATAGCCATTAAACACAAAGCATTTAATGCGTCTAAAATCGAAGCGCATCACGCTATTGCCCCAACGAACAAAGACGGCTCTACGCTGACATTATCAAATGAAGAGAAAAATGTTTACGCATTAGTTGCGATACATTTTATTGGCTTGTTTTATCCTGATTCAATCAGAGATAAAACCAAAGTATTGTTTGATATAACAGGCGATACATTCACCGCAACGCAAAGCATTTTAGTTCAGCGAGGATGGGAAACCTTACACCGACAATCGGACAAAGAAGAACTAACGAAGCCTAAAGATGTTGATTTAAGTACCTTGAGTTTTAATGATGAGGGTGCTTGTTCTCAAACTGATATTGAGAAGAAGAAAACACAGCCCCCTAAATACTTCACAGAAGCAAGCCTACTTGCAGCCATGACACGCGCAGCTAAGTTCATTGATGATAACCCTGAATTACGTAAAGCACTCGAAGCTAAAGACGAGGGCGGTAGCGACCAAGGCAGTATTGGTACAGAAGCCACGCGTGCAAGCATCTTAGAAAAACTGGCGGCAAATACAAACCTCATTACGATTGAAAAAGAGAAAGGCTATAAAGAGCAGGTTTGGAAGACCACCAAACAAGGCCAAGAGTTTTGTACGGCACTACCAAGTGACGTCATCAAACCCAACATTTCAGCAATGTGGGCTGAAAAACAAGCCCAAATTAAAGCAGGTAAACTGACCGTCGAGGCATTCATTGGAGATGTTGATCGTTATATTCATGAACGCATTGTTCACCTAAAAGATCATGGCATCAATATTACCGCAAATGCGATGGCTTGCCCTGTTTGTAAGGTGGGGTTTTTACGTAAACGTAAAGGCGGAACGGGGTATTTCTGGGGCTGCAATCATTACCCTGATTGTAAAACAACGTTCCCCGACAAAGCAGGCAAACCCAACATGGCCATAAAAAAGCCGGTTACACTTAGCGAGCATTTATGCCCTAAATGTGACAAGCCCTTAATCCGAAGAAAAGGAAAAGTGATTAAAGGGAAAGCTTCTTATTTTTATGGGTGCAGTGGCTATCCAACATGTAAAACAACGCTATTTGAAAAACAAGGTAAGCCGAATTACGATACGGTTAAATAGGATAGATAATAATGTTCGATGTCACTCCCTACATCGAATGTATCAATGATGTTCACGCTACAACGTTACAAAGTGTCATCCGCAATGAATCTGGCGGTGATCCATTCGCGATTAACGTCAATATCATTAAAGGTAAACCACGCCCCAAATATCGTCAGCCAACATCTAAAAAGCAAGCCATTACACTTGCCAAGCACTATATCGCGCTGGGTCATTCTGTCGATCTGGGATTAACACAAGTGAACAGTAGAAACCTCTCACACTATCGCGTTTCTATTACTGATATGTTCGACCCTTGTACCAACCTCCGTGTTGGTTCAACCATTCTTTACGATGCTTATCAACGCGCTTTAAAAGTTGATAGCAACAAGCAATCAGCACTCCTCAAAGCATTAAGCATCTACAACACAGGCAATATGCGCTACGGGTTTAAAAACGGGTACGTTCGTAAATATACCCGTGGTCAGCATTATTCAAAACAACCAACGAACTCAAAACAACCAACGAACTCAAAACAAACATCTAACGCAATTAGTTATGCGCAAACCACTATTGATCTAGGAGATATCTATGACACCCCCTAAAAAACAGACCAATACAAAAACATCACCATTACCAAATTCAAAAATTGATACCACATTATCTCAATTACCTGATAGCCGGCCTCAATTTGAATTACTTTATAATGGTTCGCCTATATTCATCGATATGAATACGTTGCTACAATGCTTGAAAATAGCTGAATATACCCACCATATACCTCCTATTGACGGGGCTTGGTGGCTTGAGATTACTAAACGTTATTCCGTGGAGATTCATTTAGATGGACGTATTCAAACTTCGCCTTAACGATACAAATTGCATTGAAATAACAAGGGAGATTTTTGAAAAAGAGACAAAACAACAAGGCCCCTGGTATCAATCGCTGAATGGCCGAGATGAATCACATTTGGCTATTTGTCCAGCTTGTGACAATACGATCACAATTATTGGTCTACACGCAAATGAGACCGAATTAAATACTGAGACAGGGGAAATTCAGACCAAAGAAGATCGTGAGCCACATGGTCGTCACTATCTTTATAAACAGTTGGATAATTTGGGTATCCTTGATAGAGAAGCCTATGAAAACTGTCCTTATTCTGGAAAAAGAAGCCTGACAAAGGGAACAAAGCATTCAAAAACGAGCAAAGTTCCCTCTCGTATTCTACATATCTTATCTGAAAGCCTTGATCGTGTTTGGTTTATATTATCAAAATCCATAGGGATAAATATAAGTAATAATCAATTAGAAGAGATGGTTATTCGGTATAAGAGAGCTGAAGGATGGCTATATGCAGGGGCTACAGTGATGAATGTTCCGTGGATTTTTGGTTACTTCTCTCGCTCAACGTCCCTTCGTTATAAATCAATAATGAATGAGAATATAAGATCAGCCATATCTAGAGAATATCCAGATGCTATCTTTGAAGATAAATATTTCACGTTAAATTCAAAAGAACGGGCAATAAATCCCTGTTTTTGTTTTGAAAATCATACGAGAAAGATGAATAAAGAACACTTAGATGAAACTATCGACTTAGTTATTACTAATGACGATGGTCATGAAATATATCGGCAAGTTATAGAATTTGACCACCAATATTTTATTAATCTACTAAATAAAGAGAATACTTATCGCAATAAAAGCATTCTTTCTATGGGCGAGAAATATTTCTTATCATGAGTCACGTTTATCAGCTTGTACCTACCAAGTAAAAAATCAATAAATTTAGGGCATTTAGATCAGAATTGCTTAAGGCCCTAAATATACCAAGGAACACACAATGAATTACGGCAAACTTAGCTTTGTTGAGTCATTCTGTCGATCTTGGATTAACACAAATGAACAGTAGAACCCCCTCACACTATCGCGTTTCTATTACTGATATGTTCGACCATTGTTCTAACTTCCGTGTTGGTTCAACCATTCTCTATGACGTTTATCAACGCGCCTTAAAAATTGATAGCAGCAAGCAAGCAAGCAATCAGCATTATTCAAGCCAACCAACTCAAAACGCCCCGTTAACGCAATCAGTTATGTACAAACCATTATTGATCTAGGAGATATCTATGACACCCCCTAAAAAACGTCACACTGTCACAATTAATGACATGAATTTTCAGCAACGACAACAAGCCGTCCTTTCTCATGCCGTCGTCGAGTTTACAATGGAAGAACTCGCTGAAATGGGTGCCGTTCTTGATGATGATCCAATGACAGAAGAAGATTACGAGGTCGAACATGGCCAAGAGTAAAGATAAACCTCAAGAAACACATGCAGAAAAAATAGCTAACCTAATCATTAAACAAATCGAAGCTGGAACTGCCCCTTGGCAAAAGCCGTGGGATTCAGACCACCCTAGCGGCTTACCTCATAATGGTATTACAGGTAATCGTTACAAAGGGGGAAATGCAATCTACCTACAAGCCACGCAGATTGAAAATGAATATGAAGATCCGCGCTGGATGACGTATAAGCAAGCACAGTCGGTAGGTGCTCAAGTTAAAAAAGATGAAAAATCAACGGAGATTGTTCACTATAAATTCAAAGAGACAAAGTGGGTTGAAAATGACAAGGGCGAAAAAGAAAAGGTAACGGTTAATCTGAGTAAACCTAGAGCATTTTCAGCCCGCGTGTTTAACGCTGAACAAATTGATGGATTAGAGCCTTATCAAGCCCCTGAAATAACATGGGATAAGAACGAACGAGCAGAGGCAATACTTCAAGCGTCCAAAGCAGAAATTATTCATGATCAAGCTGACAGTGCCTTTTATAGCCCTGTACGAGACCAAATTCACCTCCCTTCTGAATCCGCGTTCCCAACGCAAGAAAAGTATTATGCGACAGCACTTCACGAATTAGGCCATTGGACAGGCAATCAAAATAGGCTTGATAGAGATTTATCAGGCCGCTTCGGTAGTGAAAGTTATGCTAAAGAAGAATTAAGGGCTGAGATAGCATCTTTAATGATAGCTCAAGAAACAGGGATCGCGCCTGAGACGGAAAGACATGCTGCTTACGTTAAATCTTGGGTTAAAGTCCTACAAGATGACCCTACCGAAATTACAAGGGCTGCCAGTGATGCAGAACAGATCACGAATTACGTGTTGGACTTTGAACGCACACTCGAACATGAACTTACCGAAGAGCAGCAACACATTGAAGTTGAACAACACATCAATGAGCTTGCAAAAGATGCAATGGTATATTCACTTAATCATAATGATGAACCGTTCTTATGTACGTTTGTTAGCGACACAGATTTAGGCGATAACTATCAAGATATTCACAATGGAATATTTTATATGGCTGACGCTCAACATCAAGATGACGATAAACGTCTTCTTGCTTCAATCAGTGAGCAATCTGTTATACAGCACCTTGATGACAGCAAAACAGACACATTATTAGAAGCCGCCTTAGAGCAAAAACCTGCCGATAAAGTATTACTGGTCTTTGGTGATAAAGAAACAAAGCAGAATTTGAAGCATCACGAACCTGATGTTTTTGTCATGACGGCAAGTGATATTGATTTTGGTGCTAAGAGCCTCACTGACGCCATTAAACACAAAGGGGTAGAGGTTAGCAGTCGTCACATCAAGCAAGTCCAAGATGGCGCTCAGAGAAAGCTAGATCGCAAGATTTATCAAGATAAAGAAAAACACACTGAAAAAGTCATAGAAAAAGCCGCCGATATTGAGCGATAAAAAATGTAGATAGGCACTAAAGCCTATCTACGCTCTAGCGTTCAAGTTGATTGGCCTTATCTTGTAGTGGTACATTAAATTTGGCCACCTAGTTAGAGGTGATATCATCACCTCATAATTTAATAGGTGACACTATGACTAAAAGAATACGCCCTAATTTTACACCCGAATTTCGATTAGAATCAGCA